>CAZOES010000024.1:0-39965 GCA_964578865.1 uncultured Gemmatimonadaceae bacterium
GGTGGCCCGGGCGGTTTCCTTGGCCAGTTCCTTGACCTCGTTGGCCACCACGGCAAAGCCCCGTCCAGCCTCACCGGCCCGGGCCGCCTCCATGGTGGCGTTAAGAGCCAGCAGGTTGGTCTGCTGCGCGATACTGGTGATCAGCTTGATCACCTTGCCGATCTCCCGACTGGACTCGCCCAGCCGAGCCATCATCTCGGTAGTCTTTTCGGCGGTGTGCACCCCTTCGCTCGCGACCCGGGCCGCATCGGCCGCATTCTTGGCGATCTCCCGGATGCTGCTGCCCATCTCCTCGGTGCCGGCCGCGACGGTGGTGACGCTCTGGCTCACCTCGGCCGAGGACGCGGTCACCACCTGGGCCTGGGTACTGGTCTCGGCCGCGCTCTCGCTGACGGTGCGATTCACCGACGAGAGCTGTTCGGTGGCCTGGGCCAGCTCTTCGGCGTGGCGAGCCATCGCGCCGATACTCTGGCGCAGGTCGGCGAAAAAGCCGCCCAGTTCGCTCCCCAACTGGCCGATCGCATCGGTTCCGCTCACCGGGACCTTGCGGGTCAGATCGCCGGTCGCGGCGGCGTGCACCGCTTCGAGGATCTGATCGACCTTGCGGCGCAACTCGGCGGCCTCGCGTTGCTCCCGTTCCCGGGCCTCGCCGGCGGCCTGTTCCAGGGCCACCCGCTGGGTCATCACCTCCCAGGTGAGCATCGGTCCGATGTACTGCCGCTGGTGATCGAAGGTGGCCGAGACTGTGAAGTCGACGATCTCCGAGCCGAAGATGCTGCGGGTGCTCCAGGGCATCCGGGTTGGATCGGCCAGGATGCGGGCCGCTTCTTCCGGCCGCTCGAAAAAGACGGTGAGCGGCCGCCCGCTGACCTGGTCCGCCTTGACCGGCAAGACATGACCCAGCGACTCGAGCGACTTGCGCCCGGCGGGATTGAGGTACTGCATGGTCAGGTCGGGATCGCCGCAGATGATATTGGTCGGGCAACTCTCGATCATCGACAGCACCCGGCCCAGTTCGGTCTCCACCCGGTTCCGCTTGGTCTGGTCTTCCCAACCCACGGCGTAGCCGGCCAGCTGGCCCTCTTCGTCAGTCACCCCGCTGACAATCGCCTTGAAGCTGCAGTCGGCGGTGCGGATCTTGTGCTCGTAGGGCAGGCGGGATGGATCGGCCAGCGCCTCCCGGAATCCCGCCGGATTGCCATGGACTAACGCGAGTTCGAGCCCCGCCAGGGTGTCGAACGACTGGCCCAGGCGACGCACCGCCCCATGAGCTGCGGCGCTGGCGGCGACAATCCGTTGATGCCGGTCGGCCAGAAAAACGATGGCCGCGACCCGTTCAATCCCGCCCAGCAGACGGGCAGTGGACAGTGGATCGCTGGAAGCAGGCCGAGTGGCCGTTGCCGGGAGATCTGACATCCGAACGCGCTCCTTGCGTTACGGGAATTGGCCTAGCGCGCGCCGGCCGGGTCCAGGACGAGGGTCTTTTCGGTATCGAGAATCAGCAACAGCCGCTGGGGCAGTTTGTAGACTCCCCGGATCAACTCCCGGGCGAAAGCCGGCAGTGTCTCGGGAGGCTCCTCGTACAGGGCTGCGTCGGCCTCCAGCACGTCGCCGATCTCATCAACCAGAAGGCTGACCGCTCCCTCCTCGGTGCGAATCACCACGTTCATGGCATCCCGGCCTGACTCGAGCGGCGGCAGGCCCAGCCGTTCCCGCAAATCGATCGCGGTGACGATCTGTCCCCGGAGATTGATCAGTCCCCGCACGGCCGGCTGGGCCAGCGGCACCCGGGTCATGGACTGGGCCCGGATCACTTCCTGGACCTTGAACACTTCGATACCGAAGAACAGCTCACCCAGACTGAAGGTGCAGAACTGGCGTTCCATTTCCATGGCTCAGACTCCGGCGACTTCGGGTTCGGCGCTGCCGGTGTACACCAGCACGTCGGCGCCTTCGATGAGGGTCTTCACATCGAGCATATCGGTGACCTTCTCCTGAATCACCGCGGTGCCGTACACGGCGCCTTGCCGCTGACGCTGGTGTACGGTGAGATGCTCCTCCACAATGTCCACGATGTTTTCGACTACCAGTCCGACATCCTGGCCCTCGTGGGCGTAGACCACCACCTGCAGCACTTCAGTCTCGGTCCCCGGCCCGCTTTCGCCCAGGAGATCATTCAGTCGGATCAGCGGCAGCAGCCGGCCCCGGTACTGCACCACCTGGTGCTCCCCGGCCCGTTCGACTTCGTGCCGTTTGAATTCCTCCAACCGGGCTACTTGCGAGAGCGGAATCGCCATCCGGCGATCGGCGCCCAGCCGGAACAGCAGCAGCATCTGCCGGGCCGCCTCCTGAGTACCCTTGGCCTCGATGCTCCGATCAGCCTTGGCCCGGGCACCGCCCTCAGTAATCACGGCGGCTCGCTGGGCCAGACCCAGCACGTCGAGAATCAGAGCCACCCGACCATCTCCCATGATGGTTGCGCCGGCGAAGGCATCCAGTCCCTTGACCTGCTTGCCCAACGGCTTCACCACGATTTCTTCGGTATCGTTGATTTCCTGGACGACCAGCCCGAACGTATGCTGGTCGGCCTGCAGGACCACGATGTTGACTGCTTCGCCGTCCCGTCCGGAGGATCCCCAGAAATTGGCCTGAAGTCCCAGGGCGTGGGCCAGATTCACCAGCGGGAGCAGCCGCCCCCGCAGACGACACACCGGCGCGCCGTAGACCATTTCGATTCCGCTCCGGGCCTCGTCTCCCTCCAGCCGGACCAGTTCCAGCAGCGAAACCTGGGGGATGGCGAAGCGATCACCGGCGGAAGTCACGATCAGCGCCGGAATGATGGCCAGGGTGAGCGGGATCTTGATCTTGAGGGTGGTGCCCTGCCCCGCGACGCTCTGCACGTCCACCGTGCCACCGATCTTTTCGATGTTGGTCTTCACCACATCCATGCCGACCCCGCGCCCGGAGATGTTGCTGACCTTCTCGGCGGTGGAGAATCCCGGCGCAAAGATCAGGTTGACCAGATCACGCTCGGCCATCCGGCCGGCCTGTTCGGCGCTGATCAGACCGTTCTGAATCGCCTTGGCCTTCACCCGCTCGCTGTTGACCCCGCCGCCGTCATCGGAAATCTCGATATTGACCTGGCCGCCCTCGTGATAGGCCCGCAGCATCAGGCGGCCCTCGGCCGGCTTGCCCCGGGCCACCCGGTCGGCCGGCAGTTCCATGCCGTGGTCGACCGAGTTGCGCACGATGTGAGTGAGCGGATCCTTGATGGCTTCGATGATGGTCCGGTCCAGCTCCGTCTCCTTGCCTTCCATTTCGATCCGCACCTGCTTCTTGCAGGCCAGCGCGAGATCGCGAACCACCCGGGGGAACTTGGCCCAGACATTTCCGATCGGCTGCATCCGGGTCTTCATGACCCCTTCCTGCAGCTCGGTGGTAATCAGGTTGAGCCGCTGGGAAGTGGCCACAAACCCGCTGTCTTCCTGGGTGGCGGTAAACTGAAGAATCTGGTTGCGGGCCAGGACCAGCTCGCCCACCAGGTTCATCAGCTTGTCGAGCAAACCGACATCGACCCGGATGCTGGTATCACCCGCCTTCACTTCGGCCGGCTCAGACGCAGCGCTCGGAGTTGCCGCCGGGGCGGCCGGAGAGGTGGGCGTGACGGGAGCGATGGGAGCAGCAACAACCGCGGCGGGAGCCGGAGCGCTGGCAACGGCCACCGGGGTGGGTTCAATCACCACCGCCGCTGGTCCGCTCTTACGACCCTTCTTCGACGGCTCGGCTTTTTTTCCGGAGTCGGACTCACCCTTCTGCAGCCGAGTCAACTCGGCCACCAACGGCCCGAACTCCTCTTGCCCGTCCTGCGCAGTGGCTTCGATGGCGGAGAGCATGCTCCGCACTGCATCGACCAGCTGCAGCAGGGCGCTGGTGATTTCCGGAGTCAGCGACTTCTTCCCATCCCGCAGATCGGAGAGCAGACTCTCGCCCACATGGGTCACCGATTCGAGCCGGGAGAATCCCAGGAACCCGCTGGTGCCCTTGATGGTGTGAATGCAACGAAAAATCCCCGCCAGCAGCTCCTTGTCACCGGGCTTCTGTTCCAGGGCTACGAGATTGCGATCGAGCTGATCGAGCCCTTCGCTGCTTTCGACCAGGAATTCCTTGACGATCTCGTCCATGTCGCTCATGCCGCGTCTCCCAACCCGGTGGGTAACTCGTTTTGGATGAACCGAGTATCGGCAATCGAGCAGCTTGTATGAGAGAAGTTCTATGAAGAAATCGGGGGATCCGCCGGCGGCATGCAGAGCTGGAGCAATGAACCCAAACCCGGCCCCCCCAGCGATTTACGCGTTGGCGCCGGATTGACTTCGACGGTTACCGGTTGGGCCGGTCAGGGAGGGAACGAACGAGGGGTGGGAACGGACGGACGCCGGGGAGGCGTCCGTTTGTCAGATCAGCGCGGTGTAACTGGAGACGACCCGAGCGCTTTCCGGCAGGTGGCTGAGGGCAGCCCCGATTACACCGGCCAGCAGAACGGTGAAGCCGATAGTGAGGAGATTTCGCATGGCTCTGTTATCGGCCGGCCGCCGCCAAACTTGAGGCCCCAGCCTGAGGCGCAGCGGCCTGATAGCGGAATCGGCCTACCAGACCCTTGAGCTCGGCGGCCATGGCCAGCAGCGCTTCGACCGCCACCTGGCTTCGAGCGATGGCCTCGCTGGAACGACCGGTGGCCTCGGCCACCGAATCAATCTTGCCGGCGATCTCGGTGACTCCCGAGCTCGCCCCGGCGATGCCCCGGGTCATCTCGGCTGTGGTTGCGGTCTGCTCCTCCACCGCTCCGGCGATCGCGGTCTGCAGGGCGCTGATATCGCTGATGATGGTGCTGATCTGGCGGAGGGCAGCCATGGCATCACTGCTGTCCCGCTGAATGGCCTCGATCTTCTGCTCGATTTCTCCGGTGGCCCGGGCGGTGCTGCCGGCCAGCTCCTTGACCTCGTTGGCCACCACGGCGAACCCGCGCCCGGCCTCGCCGGCCCGCGCCGCCTCGATGGTCGCGTTGAGCGCTAACAAATTGGTATGCTGGGCGATCTCCCGGATGGTCTTGACGATCTCGGTGATCTGGCTGCTGGAGTCGCCCAGCCGGGCCACCGTCTGATCGGCCTGGCCCGCGACTTCCACCGCCCGCCCCGCCACCCGTGCGGCACTGGTAGCGCTCTGGGCAATCTCCCGGATCGAAGCGGACATCTCCTCGGCTCCGGCCGCCACGCCCGTGACGGTCGAGGAAACCCCCTGGGCCGCCTGGGCCACCTGGCCGGCCTGAGCAGTAGCGACCGAGGCACTCCGTTCCACCGTCTCTCCAGCTGCCCCCAGCTCGTTAGCTGAAACCGAGAGCCGCGCCGCGGTATCGGCGATGCTGCTCATCGAAGCCGAAAGGTCGGAAGCCATCCGATTGACATCGGCCGCGAAGGCGGCATGGTCACCATGATATCGCCCAGTCATCCGCAGCGTGAGATCATTGGCCGCGATCCCGCTGAGCACTCCGGCTGCTTCCTGGAGGGGACCACTGGAGGCGTCCAGCAAATGGTTGATTCCCTGGACCAGAGCATGGAAGTCACCGGCAAAGCGCGAGGTATCGCCTCGGACGCCCAGCGATCCGGCACTGGCCGCCGCGATCAGGCGGGAGGTTTCCTGCGACAAAGCCTGGATGGTCCGCTGCAGCTTGATGAAAGACTGGCCCAGCCCATCCTGGGCTCCGCGCGAGACCACCGGCACGGATACATCGCCCGACGCAATTCGTTCGGCCGCTTCGCTGAGCCTGCGTTCGGCATCGAGGATCCGCGCGAAAGCCAGACTTAGTTCGTCCTGCGGGCTCCGGGGAGTGATCGTGGCCGACAGGTCGCCAGCCGCGATCCGGGTGGCCGCTTCGGCGAGGCTGCGCTCTGCGGTGACGATTCGGGCCACCGCGCGGCTCAACGCGTCGTGTTCCCCCCGGGGTGCTACCGACACACCGAGGTCTCCGGCACCGACTCGTTCGAGGGCGCCGCTCAGCTCCCGCTCGGTTCGCAGGATGGCATTCATGGCCCCGCTCAGCCGGTCGTCGGGACTTCTGAGGGGCAGTTCCCGAGCCAAATCCCCACTGGCGATTCGACTGGCCGCCGAGACTACCTCGCGCTCGGCGGCAAGAATCCCCTCGATCGACTGGCCCAGGACGTCGTGTCCCCCCCGAGAATGGATCTCCACCGAGAGATCGCCGCGTGCCATGGCACGAGCCGACTCGGCCAGTTCTCGTTCGGCCAGCAGAATCCGCTGCATCGAGGCACCCAGACGGGCGATTTCCTGATCGCCTTCGATGGCGACATCGCTGCTGACATCACCCTGAGCGAGCCGCTCGGCCGCCACCACCAGCGACTCGACCGGGCCAATCACAGCCCTGGCGGTGCGCCGGACATAGGTCATGGTGGCCCAGGCTAAGGCGCCGCCGGTGATCAGCAGGAGAACCACCAGCTGCAGAATGGTGGCCCGGGTGGCTGTCAGTGCTCCGGAGAACTCCCGTTCCGGGGCTTCGGCGATGACCACCCAATCCCACGGCGCGAAGTAACTGACCCCGGCGATGCGAGCCTCACTGCCTCCACCGGCGAGTTGGCGCTGGAACGAATAGAGCGCGACCGAGCCGTCCAGGCTCTTTCGCGCGCTGTCCACCATCGGTCCGTAGATGGAATCGCCCCGTGCATCGGTCAGCCCCAACGCATCGGACCCCGGTGCGATGGAGTCGGGCCCGATGATGTACTTGCCCCGCTGAGCAGCGCTCCCGCCCAGCACGATTACCTCTCCGGTGGTTCCCACCCGGGATTGCTCGATCGACTTGCGGAGGCTGGGCACATTTTCCTGGCGGACCCCGACATACAGCATACCGATGACCTGCCCGCCCTGGCTGATCGGCTGATACACCGTCTGGTACCAGGCGTCGACCACGAAGGCCCGGCCTTCATAGCGCTTCCCGGCCAGTACCGCTGCGATGACCGGATTGGAGGAGTGGTCGGGATTGTCAGCAGGAATGAAAGTGCCGATCGCCCGCCGCCCGTCCTTCGCCACCACGTTGGTGGCTACCCGCAGCATGTCGCCGCCGGGAGTCATCCGCTGAAATACCGTGACGGTGCCGCCTACCAGCCGGGCGACTTCGTCGACCAGCGCGGTGGTCTGGCGGGGATCGCGATTCTGCCCCAGCCAGGTACCCCCAACCGCCATCTGGGGCAGCACCGTCGGGTGAGTCTCACCGCTGACCTGGTCTTTCGCATCCCACGACACCGAGGCCGGCGAAAGACCCAGCCCACCCCGGCGGCGCACCAGATCTTCCGCCACATTGAGATTGGTCAGAAGAATCTGTTGCAGGCTCTCGTGCTGGCTGCGCAGCAGTCCGGTCACCCCGTTGGAGACGCTGGCAAGCCGGTCGCGGAAATCCTGTTGCAGATTGGCGCTCAATTTCCGGTCCAGCCGCCAGGCCAGCAGCAGGGTCAGCGTGAGCAGCGAAGCCACCGGCACCAGGCCCGCGATCCGGGCGAGGCGCATCAGCCGACCGGCCAGACTGGACCGGTCCGTCGTTTCGAATGTCACGCGACTCCGGCAGCGCGCCTGGCAGGAGACACCGGAGCGGCGCTACCGCCGGCAATCCGGAACTGGCTCACCTGCTGTTGCAACTCAGCCGCCGCACCCGCCAGATCGGACGAGGCCGCCTGGCTCTGCGCCGCGCCATCGGTGGTACCCTGCGCCGCTTGGGCGACACCCTGAATATTCTGGGCGATCTCTTGGGCCCCCCGGGCCGCCTCGGCAATGTTCCGGCTCATCTCATTGGTGGTGGCGGTCTGCTCCTCCACCGCGCCGGCGATGGTCGTCTGGATGTTGCTGATCTGCCCGATGATATCGCCGATCTCCCGGATGGCGCCCACTGCATCGGCGGTATCCGACTGGATCGCCTCGATCTTCTGGCCGATTTCTTCGGTGGCCCGGGCGGTTTCCTTGGCCAGCTCTTTGACTTCGTTGGCCACGACCGCGAAGCCTTTTCCGGCCTCTCCCGCCCGGGCGGCTTCGATGGTGGCATTGAGCGCCAGCAGGTTGGTTTGCTGGGCAATCGAAGTGATCACCTTGATCACCTTCCCGATCTCGCCGCTCGACTCGCCCAGCTTACCGACACTGGCGTTGGTCCGCTCCGCCACCTTCACGGCCTGACCGGCCACCCGGGCGGCGTCAGCAGCGTTCTTGGCGATCTCCCGGATCGACGCGGTCATTTCTTCGGTACCGGAGGCGACCGTCTGCACATTGCGGGATACTTCATCGGCGGCCGACGAAACCACCGTAGCCTGAGCCGAGGTTTCCGAGGCTACCGAGCCGAGTTGTTTCCCAACCGCACTGACCTGGCTCGAGGCCAGGTTCACGGTCTCGGCAGTGCGGGTGATGTTGCCCAGGCTGCCACGCAGGGTGCGGAAGAAGCCGGAGAGCCCTTCGCCCAGCCGGCCGATGGCATCCTCGCCTTTCACCCCAACCTCGTGGGTGAGGTCACCCCGGGCCGCCTGTTCTACCACCGAGAGAATCTGGTCCACCTTGCCGCGCAGTTCGGCCGCCTGACGCTTTTCCTGCTCGGCTCGGGCCATCACCTCCGCCTCACGAGTATCGGCGTCCCGCTGGCGCCGCTCAGCCTCGGCCTGCTCGGCCCGGCGGCGTTCCTCTACCTGCTTGAGATCACGAGCCTGGGCTTCCTTCACCTGACGCTCGGACTCGAGCCTGGCGGTGATCAGCTCCCAGGTGACCATGGTCCCGACGTACGCGCCGCGCTCATCCTTGATAGCGCAGGCCTGGAAGGCCAGCGTCTCCGGACCCAGCTGAATCTGGGCCTGATGGGGCAGCTTCGACTCGTCCGCCAGCAGACCGCGCTGGTGGGCCGGATTCTTGTGGAAGATGTCGATCGACTTGCCCACCATCTCGTGGGCTTTGACCGGCAGATACTTCTCCAGCGCGGCGAAAGTCTTGTGGGCGGCCGGATTCATGTACTGCAGGACCAGGTTCCGGTCGGCATACATGATGTTGAGCGGAGCATTCTCCACCAGCTGCTTGATGCGGACGACTTCGGCCCGCTGACGTCCCACTTCCTGCCACTCAACCCGATCGGCGTCGAGGGCCGACCGCATGCCCTCAATCGCCTGGTTGAGGGCGGACGCGGTCTCACCCAGTTCATCCCTCGTAGTCACCTTGGCCGAGTCCCGGAAGTCGCCGGATCCCACCAGGGTAGTCACCCGCTGAATTTCCCTGACCGAGGCGATGATCCGCTTGGAAACCAGCCAGCCAACCAGTAGCGACAACACCGCGCCGATACCGACCACCACGGCAATTTCCACCCGCGCGCGGCGGCTGGCGTGCTCAGCAGCGATGACCCGATCTTGGCCCACCTGCTCCACCGCGTCGCCCAATCGTCCCATCTCATCTTCCAGCCGCTCGAACGCGGCCTGGAATTCGGGATAGCTCCGTTCGGCCGCCGCCCGATCCTTGAAGGCCAGGGCGCTGGCAGTGCGGGCCGCGCTGAAGTACCCGTCGAGCGGCTGGCGCAGCTCGGTCAAGACCGCATGCACCGAAGCCGGAGCCGCCAGCATCTCACTGTCAGCCAGCGCCTGCTTGAAAGTGGCGATGTGCTGTTCGACATCGGCCAGAACGCTATCCCGAGATCCGGGATTAGTGCGCGCGGCGAAAATGGACCGGAGCACATCGGCCCGGAGCGCATCGTGCATCATGTCGGCTTCCATAGCGCCCCGAAGGGCGGCGGCGCCGCTGATCATGTCGTCCTCGGCCTTGATCGATACCGAGGCGTTGTAGAGTCCGACTCCGCCAACCAAGGCCGCCACGGCGCAGCCGGTCGCCGAAAGTCCCATCAAGATCCGTTGGATTGTCCAGCGCATGATCCCTCTGATAAGGCCGATTTTCAGACAATGAAATCGAAGTAAAGAACCTTTGGGTTGGTTATCGGACGGAGGGCAGGAAGTGTGAGGCGGACCACCGGAACGGTGGGCCACGAGGGGGAGTTCAGTGGGCGAGCGGGTGAGCGGGCCAGACGCCGGAGGCACAGCATTCGAAGAAGGCCAGCGCCACATCCCCGCGGCTTACCCAGTTCTCGAAGGTCAGGGGCGGCTGGAGGTAGGGACTGAGCCCCGGCCAGTTGCTCGGCACTACCTGTTCCACTTCCTCGAAACCCATGGAGGAATCGGGGAAGAGCCGGGCATCGACCATCCGATCCGAGAGGATGGTCATGTCGGTATGCCGACGATCCAGTCCAATCCGGAACAGCAGGCCGTCCACCCGCTTGGACGAGCCTTCCAGCATCTGCATGAATGTTCCGTTCCGGTGGAGCAGAAGTCCGGTGATCCCGGCTTTGGCGTTACGGCCTCTGCTCCGCTGCAGCATGTGCAGCAACTCGGCTGCGGTGAGCAGCCGTACCGCTTTGCTCAGATACACCACTTGCCGGAGCTGGTCCGACATCATCCACCTACTCGGTATGGGCGAAGTTCTCCGAGAGTGAACCCATTCGGCTACCGCGAGCCTTGGAGGTACCGGCACCCGGCGCCGAGTGGCCGTTGTTGCTGTGACTGCGATCGGCCTGGCCGTTTTCGTAGCGGAACTGGCTGACCAGGTTCTGCAGCGCGCTGGCCATCCGGCTCAGCTCCACTGCTGCCTGCTGGGTCTCGGTCGCGCCCCGAGTGGTTTCCGCCGCCGCCGTCGCCACGCCGCTCACGTTCTGCACGATCTCCGACGTCCCGCTGGCCGCTTCCGTCAGATTGCGGTTGATCTCGTGGGTCGTCGCGGTCTGTTCTTCCACCGCGCTGGCGATGGTGTTCTGGGCCGCGCTGATCTGGGCCACGATCTCCCCGATCCCCCGGATCGCCTCCACCGCCGAGCCGGTATCGGTCTGAATCGCCTGAATCTTCCGGCTGATATCTTCGGTCGCCTTGGCCGTTTCCTTGGCGAGCTCCTTCACTTCGTTAGCCACTACTGCGAAGCCCTTCCCGGCCTCACCGGCCCGGGCCGCTTCGATGGTCGCGTTCAAGGCCAGCAGATTGGTCTGTTCCGCGATCGAGGTGATGGTCTTGATCACCTGGCCGATTTCTTCGCTCGAGGTGCCCAGCCGGGCCACAGTCTGGTTGGCCCGCTCGGTCGCGGTCACCGCTTCGACCGCCACCCGGGCGGCCTGGGTGGCATTCTTGCTGATCTCCTGGATGCTGGCGCTCATCTCCTCGGAGGCGGTCGCCACCGTCTGCACGTTGCGATTCACTCCGTCGGTCGCCCGGGCTACCACGTTAGCCTGAACTGAAGCTTCCTCGGCTCCGGCACTCATGGTCTGAGAGGTGCGGGTCAACTGCTCCCCGGTGGAAGACAGAGCACCAGCGCTGTGGGTAATCTGGGCCATGCTCTCCCGGAGACGATTGGTCATCTTGCGGAACGAACTGCCCATCCAGGCGATTTCATCTTTGCCGCTGATTTCCACCGACACCGTGAAGTCACCTCCGGCAATGGCTTCGGCGGCTTCACCGATCTGTTGCAGCGGCTTGGCGATTCGGCCGGCGATGAAGAGGGCCAGGAGAATTCCCAGCGCCAGTGTGATCCCCAGCGCCGTGATGACGAGGATGCGGGTCTCGGCGTAGAGCATTTCACCGGCCCGATTGGCATCCACTCCACCCCGGTGGTTGAGATCGATCAGGGAGTCCAGCACTGCGTTGGCGACGTCGAACTGGGTCATCATCGGTCCCGCCAGCACCCGGCGGGCCTCATCGAACCGCCCGCCGTGAACCAGGTCGGAGAACTGGCTATCACCCTTGTTGTACAGTCCCCACTGGGCCCGGAAGCGCTCATACTGCTGCCGTTCCTCGGGACTGGAGATCAGTCCCTCGTAAGTCTTCTGGTACCCTTCCAGATCCTTGACGCTGGCGGCCCGGCTGCTGTCGGCCTCCGCCCTCAAGGCTGGGGTGAAGGCGTCGACCAGGTTGTAGGATTCGAGTCGGAGACGACCCAGGGCTCCTGCGACGTGGCCTATCGCCTCGATGCTTGGCATCCAGTTATCCGCGATCTCGGAGCCGGCATCATTCACCCGGCCGACCGCGCGAATGGAGAAGACTCCGACTGCAGCTGTCAGGACCAGCACGACCCCGAAGGAAGCCAGCAGTTTGCCGCGGATGTTCAGATCATTGAACCAGCGCATCGGACTCCTCCAGGAGCTCCAGACTAAAAGGTGACTTCCAGACGAAGGGTCCCGGCGAGAGCATTGGCCATTTCGCCGGACGGTGATACGACGTACTGCAGATCGGGGCGCAAGTTGAGAAAACCGGCCACCGGCAACTGATAGAACGCTTCGAGGGCGGTCTCCCGGTTTGCACCGGTCCCCGCCAGGTCAACCTGACTGACCATCGCACCTGCCGCATGGCCACTCAGGCTGAACGGGGCCTCGACCACCGCCCCGGCCATCAGATGCTGGTGAAAGTCACCCACCCCTTCGGGGCCGCGGCCGTACTTGCCGAAGAAACTGAGTCCGTGCGCCGGAGCCTCTGCGGACTCGGCAGCGCCGGAGACCCGTTGAGTCACCGCGGCGTACCAGCCGGAGGGCTTGAGCTGCCAATCACCATCGACATCAGGTGCATATCCGGTGTTGCGCCAGTAGCCCGCGAGTATCCGTCCCTCGCCCAGGGCGCCGAGCGACCAGTCGCCGGCCAGTTCTCCGATGACGAAGGGGCTCTTGCAGTTGTCGGTGCTGGAGGGCCGGTCGCCGAAGACACCGCGGTAAACACCCACACCGGCAGTCAGCCACGACACCGGGGTAACGAACAGACTGGCGCTGAGTGGAGCCGTCGGGTACGTCGGCATGCCAAGGATGGTTGGGCTGAATCCTCCGGAGGCGTTGAGGAAGAACCCGGCAGGCTCGACCACCGCGAATTCGCTGTTGGCATCGACCCCGCCGACTTTGACCCGGACCCGGTCATTGGCCAGCAGTTGCTGATACCAGACTTCACCCATCCGGGCGAAGTGGGGCGCATCGATATTGGAGAAGGCCTGAATGTCGCCGGTGAGATCGGAGCCGTTTCCGCCCCGGTGGGCATGGAATCCGATGAAGGCCGAGCCACCCTTGAGACCGAGGATCGAATCGAGATCGGCGCTGAGTCCGACATTCACGAGGCTGCGCTCAACGCTTCCACGTCGGCTCCCACCGGCGAAGTTGGCGGAGACATCCTGGATCAGATCGGCCGAGAACGAGAAGCCCTTGGCTTCCAGCTGACCCCTGAGCCCGTTCCAGCCGCCGGTCGCGGTGGACCAGGAGGACCAGGGCAGTCTGGCCGGAGCCACCGAGTCGTCGGTCCCGGCCGGGATGGCCGGGGCGACGCTCGCCGCCGAATTCAGCGCCAGAACAGCAGGAGCTGGGTGTGACGCCTCCTGAGCCACCAGACGCGACGCTGCGGCGCCGCCGATCAGCAACCCGGCCAAGACTCGAACCGACACCGATATCCCCCGGAAGAGAGAGAAGCTCACTCCGGTGATTGTCGGCGTGCCTAACGGAATGATTGAGGGGAACCGGCCGGCTTCACGCTCGCTTCACAAACGGCGGACTGATTTCCGACCCAGAGGCTTTCCCTGAGGCTTCGAAGAACCCAGAAATCCCCGGTTCCATGATCAGGCGCCGACGTATTGCGGCCCCGACCTTACCGGTTTGCTCGACCCGGACGGGGCCCGGTTCTGGGATTGGTGCTCGCCTCCATCATAGCGGAACTGGCTGACCAGATCCTGCAGGGCGCTGGCCATCCGGCTCAGTTCCACCGCTGCCTGCTGGGTGTCGGTCGCTCCCCGGGTGGTCTCCGATGCTGCCGTGGCAACTCCGCTCACGTTCTGCACGATCTCCGTCGTCCCGTTCGCCGCTTCGGTCAGATTGCGGTTGATCTCGTGGGTCGTCGCCGTCTGCTCTTCCACTGCGCTGGCGATGGTATTCTGGGCCGAGCTGATCTCAGAGACGATCACCCCGATGCCGCGGCTGGCCTGGACCGCCGACCCGGTATCCGTCTGGATGGCCTGGATCTTCCGGCTGATGTCCTCAGTGGCCTTGGCGGTCTCCTTGGCCAGTTCCTTCACTTCATTGGCGACCACCGCGAAGCCCTTGCCCGCTTCGCCGGCGCGCGCCGCTTCGATGGTAGCATTCAGCGCCAGCAGATTGGTCTGCTCCGCGATCGAAGTGATGGTCTTGATCACCTGGCCGATTTCTTCGCTGGATTGACCCAGACGAGCGACGGTTCCGTTGGCCTGGTCGACCGCGCCGACGGCTTCCGCGGCAACCCGGGCCGCCTGAGTCGCGTTCTTGCTGATTTCCTGGATGCTGGCGCTCATCTCTTCCGAGGCGGTCGCCACGGTCTGCACGTTGCGGTTCACCCCATCGGTGGCCCGGGCCACCACGTTGGCCTGAACTGACGCTTCCTCGGCTCCGGCACTCATGGTCTGAGAGGTCCGGGTCAGCTGCTCCCCGGTCGAGGACAAGGCCCCGGCGCTGTGGGCGATCTGGGCCATGCTCTCCCGAAGTCTGGCCAGGAAGTCATCGATGGATCGCGCCATCGTCCCGAATTCATCGGCCGAGGAAAGCCGGGTACTGGCGGTGAGGTCGCCGGAGGCGGCGACGGCCAGGGTGTCGACCGTCCGATTGAGGCTGGTGAGCACCTGGCGCACGATTGACCAGCCCACCAGCAGTACCAGCCCCAACGCACTGAGGGCAATAAGCAGCAGGATGCGTTTGGGGGTCACGTCGATGACCTTGGCCCGGCCTTCGAGGGCGTTGTAGGCCGAGGTCGAGGCCTGCACCAGCTCGTCCACCGCTGCCCGGTGAACGTCGTAGGCATCCGAGAGCTGACCCTCCAGCACGTTCTTCGCCCGGGTTACGTCACCGGCTCGCATCGCCGGGAGAAACAGGGAATCCTCCAGGGCGTAGTAACGTTCCCCGGTCGGGATCACCTGGTTGAGCATCTGGTCCCGTTCAGACCCTGGGGTGAGGTTGTCTTTCCAGTATTGCTTCCGGTCCGCAAAGTCCTTGCGAAGCTGAGTCAGCCGTTCGAGCGCCTTCTTGCGTTCCGGCTCGGTCTGTTCTGCCAGGACCCGATGGTCCATCAGGTACGATTCGAGCAAGTATTCCGGTGGTGGGAGGATGTCCGCCAGGAGATCCTTCTGAATCACGATCTCCTGGAACAGCGGGCCGTAGACCTTCACCCGGTTAATGGTCAGGGCCGCGAAGCCGCCGAGGACGATCAGCCCGGTGGCGCTGATCCCTACCAGCAGCAGGAGCTTGCTGCGGACTTTCCAATCGCTGAACCGGAACATCGCTCGCCGCCTCCACGGAATTCCAAGTCACCCACAGGGCTATCATGGGTGACTTTCGGACAGACTCCGCAAAACCTTTATGAAGGCGTGATGAAGGGCCCCGGGTCGGGGATGGCCGCCAGGTTACTCGGAATTGGTCTTGGAGAAGGGGTGCTCAAAGCTGAGATACAGGAAGTAATCGTGTACCGTCTCTCCGGAGCTTCGGGTGAAGGGAACTGCAAACCCGGGCACCACCTGCAGGCTTCCGAAATTGAATGCTGCTCGGATACCCGGGCTCAGAATCCAGGAGGTGCTCCGGTCGATATCGCCGCCCGGCAGAATCTCCCCGTCGAAGGTGACCAGATTTTCCACCATGAGCTGCAAGGGAAGCCTGGTCGGACCGATGATGCTGACGCCAACGAATCCATTCGTCAGGGTCCGCTTTGGACGCTTGCCCCCAACCGAGGGTCCTTCCGCCCACGGCAGGATAGTGCCCCCCGCATTCCAGTGAGTCACAATCTGATCAGAGAGCGTGTAGCTCAACGGAATGTTCACCTGCAGTCCCGGACTCCCATCACCCAGACCCTTGTCCACGCTGCCGGTCGGTAGAACCGCGCTCAGCCGAGGGGCCAGGGCCCAGCGCCGATCCCCCCCACCGTACTGCATCCGGTAGTTGAGCAGGATGTCGCCCACACCCGTCGACTGCCCGTCCAGCCGGGAGACCGGCAGAGTGTAACTGAGCTGATGCTTCTGACCCTTGAAGGGCCACTCCTGGGTGAAGCTGTAGAACAGGTCCCGGCGAGAAGGACCAGTGACGGCGAACGTATTGATGTGCTGGACGACTCCCGGCTCCTGGTTGTACGCCTCCTCGATGAAAAAGGAGTTGTCCTCGATGGCGGGTTCCGCCGGTTCCTGCGCAATCAGGACAGCGGGGATCAGGAACAACAGCCCCGAACCGGCGAGCGCGGTTTTGCGGATCAATGGCATCAGTAGGATTCGAAGTTAGAGGGGGTGCTGTGGGTTTCGGCTGATGAGCCGCCCGGCTGAATGATGGGGGCGACCCTCGAAAGGGCCAGCGTGTCCTTTTCATACCACTGTGCGCGCGGTGGCGCTACATAAAGACACTTGAACCGAGCCCGGAGACTGAACTTAAGCCTAATCTTCACAATAGGTTACTGGTTCCGTCATGAGGGGAAGCCGATGACGTGCAAAGTGGCGTCGATTTTGCGTTCTATAGATATGGAAGCGGAAACGTGGTCCCCCTGGGGGAGGAGGTTGGTGCCAATGATCAAAGCCTTGTTCACGATGATCCTGCTGAGCAATGATCACGCAGCCCGATTGGTGGAGCGATTCCAGCGACTTCGGGTCTAACCGGCTCACCTTTCCCAGGACGTCAATGACCTGAGGGGCGACTTCGTCGCCCCTTTTTGTTTTCCCGGCGCCCCAGCTCAGGTCAGGAACTTCCGGGCTTTTTCGGAGACGGCCGGAACCGACTTCACCAGTTCCTCGACTTCCCCATCGCTGGCGCCCAACTCGGTGAGCACGTCCGCCGCGGAACAGTCGGCTGGGCCTTCCTCGGGCAGTCCCGCTCCACCCTCGATACAGAGCGTTTCGGCCGCCTGGACTATCCGGCACACCGTCTGGAATTGGTCGTCGGCCTGCTGCGGGTGGTGATGGTTGGTGACCGCTTCGGAAATGAACTGGGGTAGTGACCAGCGGCCCAGCAGCAAACCGCCGACTGCCCCGTGATCCATCCCCAGATAGTCCTCCTCCACCTGCCACAACCGGCTGTTGAGGGTCGCCCGCTGGCGGAGAACCTCATCGAATTCCCTGGGGAAATGCTGTTCGATCACCAGCAGGCCGGCATCGTGGAGCAAGCCGGCCACATAAATGTCGTCCGAATTGATGGTGGCGTCGTTCCCGTACCGGTCCCAGATCATCCGGGCCGCCATACCGACCGCGGCAGAGTGAATCCAGAACTCATGATGGTCGAGGGCGCTGGAGCGGTTGCTGAAGGCTTTGACCACCGCCAGGACGATACAGACGGCCCGGACCTGGTTCACTCCGAGACGTGAGACTGCGGCCGACACGGATCCAACCCGATCCCCTCCCGGGCGGGCAAAGGCGGCAGAGTTGGCGGCCCGAAGCAGCCGGGCGGTCAGGGCCGGATCCCGCTCAATGATTCCAGCCACGTCGGCGGCCCCGGCATGCTCGTTATCCAGAACCCGATGGAGCTGGAAAACGACCGTGGGCAAAGTGGGCAGATTCTCCCCCTTGGCCAGCAGGTCACGCATTCCGTTGATGATATAAGGCACTCCCTGCCTCCATTATGCCGGGCCGTAATGGCCCCTGAGTATTCAAGGTATCGGCAAGCGGCACCGATACTTCAGCCATGTCCACGGTGCCTTTGCCATGATCGCAATTGTCGGATTATTGGTGGTGCTGGGTGCAGTCGCCGGCGGCTTTACCATGGCCGGCGGGCACCTTGGTGCCCTGTTCCATGTCTCCGAGATCGTCGTGATCTGCGGGGTGGCCTTCGGCACCGTCCTGATCTCGACTCCGGGACCGGTCCTCAAGTCGATGGGTGCGAAACTGGGCGGGGTCTTCAAGGGCAGCCGCTTCAGCAAGGACCACTATCTCGATGCTCTGAAGATGCTGTACGAGCTGTTTCAGATCGCCCGGAAAGACGGTCTGGTGGCGATCGAATCCCACATCGAGGATCCCGAGAAGAGCTCGATCTTCAAGAAGTATCCCAAGGTCCTCCACGAGCACCACGCCATCGAATTCCTGTGCGATTCCCTCCGGCTGGTGCTGGTAGGCAGTGTACCGCCTCACGATCTCGACGCGCTGATGGACGGGGAGATGGATGTGCACCACGAAGAGGCCGCCAAACCAGCGGCCGCTTTGCAAAAGGTGGGTGACGCGCTGCCCGGTATCGGCATCGTGGCCGCAGTACTCGGCATCGTGATCACCATGGGCGCCATCTCCGGCCCGGTGGAACAGATCGGCGAGCACGTGGCCGCAGCCCTGACCGGCACCTTCCTCGGCGTACTGATGGCCTACGGATTCCTGGGACCGCTTTCGGCCGCGATCGAGAACGGCAACTCGGAAGAAACCCGTTTCTTTGCCTTCCTGAAGTCCAGCGTGGTGGCCTTTGCCAAGGGCTTCGCCCCGATCGTCGCCGTGGAGTTCGCCCGGCGGGCGATCTACTCCAATCATCGCCCGACGTTCCAGGAAATGGAAACCGCGTGCAAGCAGGCGGCGAAAGCGAAGTGATTGAGTGAATAAGGCCCGGGAACAACCGATCATTATCGTCAAGAAGAAGGTCCACGGGCACGGCCATCATGGCGGGGCCTGGAAGGTGGCCTTTGCCGATTTCATGACCGCGATGTTCGCCATGTTCCTGGTGCTCTGGCTGGTCAACCAGTCGAGCGACGTGAAGGCGGCGATCGCCGGCTATTTCGCCGATCCGCTGGGCCGGGCCGGCGAGTTCGGCAGTTCCATCATGCCCGGTGAAGGGGCCCAGACCCAGAGCCCGCGAGTAATGTCGCCCAAGCAGGTCATCGATCTTCGGCGCGACCGGATGCGGCAGGTGGCCGAACAGATCAAAGAACAGATCAGGGAAGTCCCTGCCCTGGCGGCCCTGGCCGACAACGTGGAAATCGAAATCACCGAGGAAGGACTGCGGATCCAGCTGCTGGAGGATTCCACCGGGGTCTTCTTCGAATCGGGCAGCGCGGTCCCCAAACCGGCCGGCGCGGAATTGTTGCGCTATCTTGGCAAGAGTCTGGGTTCGCTGCCTAACGCGGTGGTCATCGAAGGGTTCACTGACGCCAAGCCCTATTTCCGGGCCGACGGCTACTCCAACTGGGAACTCAGTGTCGACCGGGCCAACGCTTCCCGTCGGATCATGCAGGTGGGCGGACTCAATCCGGCCCAGATTCAGCAGGTGCGGGGCTGGGCCGATCGCAAACTGCGGGACCCGGAGCACCCGATGGCCGATGCCAATCGCCGGGTGACCGTGACCATGCTGCTGCCTCAGGCCATTGCCGACTCGCTGGTGACCGCCACTTCGGCGGCGGCCGGCGAACCCAGGATGTCCGACGGCATGCCGCCGCCGCCCGCGACGGCGGACAGCGGACGGGTGGCGGCGGTCCCATGAGTACGCCCGTCAGTACCGTCCTGCTGGTCGACGACGATCCCACGACGCTGGCTCACTTCCGCCGAGTGCTGGAACATGAGCCGGCGTTGCGCGTTGCGACTGCCACCAATGGCCGCGAGGGTCTGGTACTGGCCCGGGAGCTTCACCCCGATCTGATCGTCTCCGACTATCAGATGCCGGAGATGAATGGCTTCGAGTTCTGCAAGCAGGTCAAAGGCGATCCCGACCTGGCCGGCTGCATGTTCGTGGTGCTGAGCGGATTCACCGATGTAGCGCTGAAGGTCCGCGGGCTCAATCTCGGGGTCGACGATTACGTCACCAAGCCGATCGAGATCGCCGAGCTGATCGCCCGGGTGCGGGCCAGCCTCCGGCTTAAGCAGCTGCAGGACCAGTTGCGGGGGGATCGGGACGAGGTCCATCGGCTCCATCTTGAGCTGGGACGCAGTTTCGATCAGCTGCTGCAGTTGCTGATTCACCTGGTGGATCAGGGACTTCCCGGTGCAGCTGAACGGGGCCACCGGTTGGCCGAGTTGGCCCTGAAGCTGGCGGAGCGATTCGAGATCCCGGCGGAACTGCAGGCCGATCTGACTATCGCCGCCAAGCTCCACGAGATCGGCCAGGTGGTCGATGCGGCCCACCATGTCCCCGGAAGCGCCGACCTCCCCACCTGGCACCACGCGGTGGTTGCCGCCGCGCTGATGGAACAGGTCGAACGGCTCAAGGGGCCGGCCGAGCTGATTCGCTGGACCTCGGAGAACTGGGACGGCACCGGGCAGCCCGACCACCTGGTCTCGGGGCAGATTCCACTCCGGTCCCGGTTGCTGCGGGTAGCGGGCGACTTTCTGCTTCAGGTGAACGGGACCACCAGTCACCCGGGCCGGCTCCCGGCCGCTGCGATCGAGTCAATCAAGAACCACTCCGGCACCTGGTACGACCCGCTGGCGGTGGTCTATCTCGAGTCGGTGGTGCTGGACCGGCCCAGAGAAGAGTGGGAATCGACCCGGATCCCGGTAGCGGTGGATCAGATTCGGATCGGAATGATCCTGGCGTCAGACCTGACTACCAGCGGTGGGGTGAAGCTGCTGGCCAAGGGCGCGACGATCAGTGAGAGCATGCTGCAGGTGATCCAGCGGAGACACGCGGCGGATCCGATTATTGACTCAGTCTGGGTGAAAAAGTAGGTCCTCCGTTTTCGTTCCTCGTTCCGCGTTCCGCGTAAAAGCTTCGGGGAAAAACTTGCCGGGTCTCTCCCCTAATTTCGAGGAACGAGGAACGAGGAACCAATTTGCCAATTGCGCAGACTGCTCATGAGGCGGTAGTCTTTCTCGACCTCACCACGAGCCGAGCGTGACAGCCCCCGCCATGCAGGCCCCTATCACGTCGCCACAACAGCAGGAACTGCTCATTCGGGCCGATCGCTCAGCCATCATGACCACGCTCGCGCGGGGAATGGCCCACGACCTCCGGGGCCCGCTGCAGACCCTCACCCTCATGGTGGATCCTCACGCCGACTTTCTGAGTGGGCCGGAATCGGCTCGGCTCCGTGGTGCGGTGACCACTGCGGTCGAGCATCTCACCGACACCATCTCCCGGTTCAGCCAGGTCTACGCCCCGCTGGAAACCGAGCCGGTGCCGCTGATCGTGGATGATCTGTTGGCGTACGTCTCCGACCTGCAGCGCTATCAGCGTGGCCTGCCAGCGGCTGAAGTCAGCGTGCAGGTTCCCTCGGGACTGCCGCCGGTACGAGGCATCGAGGCCCATCTCCGCCATCTTCTGCTCAGCCTGATGGTCAACGCCAAGCAGGCGATCGGCAACCGGAGTAATGGCCGGATCGAGCTCATGGCCGTGGTGGTGGGACCCAGCGTGCAGCTGACGGTGAAAGACAATGGGGCCGGTTTGAGCCCGGAGGCGGCGGTGCGCGCCTTCGAGCCGTTCCATACCACTCGGGAAGGCTCGCTGGGAATCGGGCTGACGGTGGCGCGCTGGCTGGCCGAGCGGATGGGCGGGACGGTCACGCTGGAACCGGAGACCACCAGTGGCGCGCGGGCGGTGGTGACCCTGCAGGCCTGGCGGCGAGGCGGCTAGGCGGCTAGGCGGCAAGGCGGCAAGGCGGCAAGGCGGCAAGGCGGCAAGGCGGCAAGGCGGCAAGAAATTACTTAGCGGGGCCCCTGAGGGGTAGCTGATCCAGCCACTCCGTGCCGGACGAACGGGCATTGGCCCGCCGATTCTCCTCGGCGATCCGGGAGACCAGTTCCTCCCGCTGAATATTCACGCTGGGGGGCGCTTCAATACCGATCCTGGCGCCCCGTCGATCGCTCGAGAGCACCACGATTCGGATCCCACCATCGAGAATGATCGCCTCTCCCTGGCGACGATTGAGAATCAGCACATCGGCTCCTGCCGTCGGCGAGTCCGGCTCACTTACCGGACCATCGCGATTACGTCCTTGATCATGTCATCGGCCACAGTCACCAGCCGGGCAGCCGCCGAGTAGGCGTTCTGCTGGCCGATCAGAGTGGTCAGCTCCTCGTCCACCGACACCCCACTGACCGACTGCCGCTGGGTATCGGCATTGGCGGTAATCACCGACTGGGCTTCATGCCGCCCGCTGGCGTCCTGCAGAGTCACCGCCAGCTGCGAGACGATATTCTGATACCCCACGCCGAGGGTCTGCCCGTTGAGACTGGCAACACCGGTGGTGCGGAGGGCCGCGATGGCAAGGGCGGTCTTGTTGTCGCCCGGGGCACCGCTGACACCGGCCGCGATGTTATCGGTGTTGTTGCTGACCGACAACGACAGCTTGACCGAGTCGAGGGTGGTGCCCTGAGGGTCGAAGAAATCGATGTTGCTGCCACCGGTGAGTGAACGCCCGGCCCGGTGCAGCGAGTTCACCTCGGTGACGATGTTTTTCACCAGGGAGTTGAGCTTGTCACGCACGCCCGGGAGGGTGGTCTGCGACAATTCCTGCAAGGCCGCCAGGCTGCCGGTCCTGAGGGTGATCGAACCGACTCCGCCCACCACGCTCACATTCACCCGCCCCTGCCCTGAGTCGCGCACTTCCAGTCTGGTGGCTTCACCACCGTCGACCAGCAGCGCATCGCCCGCGGTGACCCCGATGGTTCCATCGGCCCGGTCCAATACCCGCACTCCGGCAATCGAAGAAAGCTGGTCCACCAGCTGGTCCCGCCGGTCCTTGATATCGGGTGATTCCTTGAGCCCGCTGTTGCCGGAGCGGATCTGGATATTCAGATCGGCGATCTGCTGAGTGATCTGGTTAATCTGATCGACCGCGCTCAGCATCTTGCTGCGCACATCGCCTTCGATGGCGCCCAGCCGGGTGTCGGTCTGAGCGAATTGCCGGATCAGGTTCTGGGCCCCCTGACGGACCAGCTCCCGGGGCGTGCGGCTCGAGGGATCGTTGGCCAGATCGCCGAAGGCGGCGAGGAAGCTGTCGAGCCCGGAAGCGATGCCGGTGCTGGTCGGCTCACCGAAGATGTCTTCGATCTGCCCCAGCGTGTCCTTGAGGGTTCCAAACCGCCCCAAGTCGCCGTTCTCCCGGCGGAAATTCTGATCGAGGTAGCCGTCCCGCAGCCGTTCGATGCCGTCGGCAGTCACACCCCGGCCGATCTGGCCGATGGGAGTCTGCAGCGGCACCTCGGCAGCCAAGGCCAGACGCTGGCGGGTGTATCCCTCGGTGTTGGCATTGGCAATGTTGTGCCCGGTGGTGTCGATTGCCCGCTGATGGGTCAACAGGGCCGAGCGCGCAATGCTCAACAGACTGGTAAGACTCATCGTCAGGCCATCCGGTTCAGGATGAGCCCGGAGCGCGCTGAAGCCGCTTCGGGCGCGGAGTCCTTCCGCTGGTAGCTGGGCGCCGGATCGGCCGCCATCGAGAAGAGCCGCTGCAGGAAGGCGTCACCCGCCTCCAGCGCGCGCCGGAGAATGTGCTGATTGATCGCGACTTCCTGAGCAGTGGCCAGGGCGGCGCGCTTCACCTTGGAGCGCGCGTTCTCCAGCTCGGGCGGGAGGACCCCGCCGAACATCACTTCCAGCTTTTCGATTGGAGTCGGATCGCTGCCGGAGATCAGCGCGGTGAGCGCGCCGCGGCGGCGCCGGGCCTCTTCCAGCGTGAGCAGGGTTCGGCCCATCGCGTGGATACTCGACTCCACCTGCTCGGCATCGTCGGCCGCGACCCCGGCTCGCTGCCGGAGTAACGCCTGGCGCAGCTCTTCGATGACGTTGGCTTCGTACAGAAGGGCCTGGGCCAGATCTCCCATCCGGATGGTGGAAGACGGTCCGGCGGCGATGAACTCCTGGTGCCCGTGGGGCATTTCTCGGCTCCTAGGGCCGGCTGCCCTCGTCGGGCAACCGGCGGCTCAGCTGGCGGTACAGCGCTTCACCCAGCCCGCCCCGCGATCGCCCCGCGTAGAGATCGGCGATCCGGTCGTCCATCATGCCCTGAAAAAGTTCCTGACCCTGCGCCTGACCGATGATCCCGTCCTCCGGCACTGTGGCGCGCATCGCCTTGAACAGTTCGGCGACGAACACACCTTCGAGATCATGCGCCGCTTTCCGGAGCTTGGCCCGAGGTGAGTTGTGATCCTCAGCGGTGGGCGCCAAGGCATTGCTTCGGCTCACCTCAGGTGCGGCCAAGGCATGCCTTGGCCCTACCGGATCCAGACTCATCGCACCACCACCTCTGCCCCGATCGCTCCGACCTCTTTGAGAGCCGAGAACATCGCGGCGATCTCCTGAGGGCGGGCACCGGCGGCGTGCAAACCGGCGGCGACTTCCTGCACCGTTGCCCCCTCACTGACTCCGATGAGGCCTTCGGTCTCCTTCGATCTCGCTCCCGAGGTCGAATCACCCGGCACCGGGGCCGTTGCCGGCCCGCCAATCTTGAGCGTCATCCCCCGGTGGCTCACCGTTGCCGCAGCCACCCGAACGGTGCCGCCGCTCACTACCGTGCCACTGCGGGCGTCGATCACCACTTTCGCTTCGGGTACCATTCGGACCGGAAGGGTGTCCAATGAAGCGAGGAAGCCTACGAGGTTATCGGCCCCTTTCGCCCCCGGGTTGAGGGTGATCGATCCCGGGTCGTCTACTTTCGCGACAGTGCTGTCGCCCAGAGCAGTATTGATGGCCACAGCCACCCGTTGGGCGTTGGCCAGACCAGGCTTCTTGAGGAGCAGCCGAGGGGTAACCGCCGCGATGGTGACTGGATCGGTCTCCATCAGGCCCCCCTCGGGAATCCGGGCACTGTTCCCTCGGCGGCCGACGTAACGGACGTCTTCCTCGGGAACCAGCACCGGGCCCTGGGCGGTGGCGATCGGAGCCTGGTCTACATCGGTCATGAGGGGAGTGGTCCAGAGGACTCCGCCCCGCAGACTGGTGGCATCGCCGATCGAGCTGACCTGCACTTCGAACCGGCCGCCGGCCCGGAGCCAGGGGGATGCTTCGGCAGTCACGATCACAGCGGCGACGTTGCGCAGCCGGAGCTGTTCAGCGGGAACTTCGAGACCGTAGCGCCGAAGCGCGTTGGCAATCGAACGCACCGTTTGGGTTCCGCCCCGCACCCCGCCGTAGGACTTGTCGCCGGTGCCATCGAGACCGATGACCAGGCTGTAGCCGATGAGGCGGCGGGGACTGGAACCGGAGGTGGTGACGAGATCACCGACTCGCTCGGTGGCCTGGGCCGCGGCGGTCGCGACGGTCGACAAAGAGAAGACGGTCGAGACGGTCAGTAAGACGGACAGACGGACAGCCGGACGGACAAAGAACTTGCCGCCTAGCCGCCTTGCCGCAGCAGTTGAAGTCATGCTCATGGCCAGAAGATCGAGAGAATGCCGCCCAGAATGCCCTTTGCCGGTCCGATCTTCTTGCCCTTGTAGCTGATGACCGATTCGGCGATGCGGCTGGAGTAGACCGTGTTGTCGGAGTTCACGTCCTCGGGCCGGACCACCCCTTCCACCCCGATCACCTGATTCCGTCCGTCGACTCCCACCGTTTTCTCGCCTTTGAGCTTGGCGATGCCGGTGGGTTCAATCGAGATCACCCGCACGCTGATCGTGGCGGTCAGACCGCCGGTGCGGTTGGCCACGCCGGTGGACTTGGAGTCATTGCTCACGCCGCTTTCGAATCCCTTCTGGGGGCCGATCTTCACCGCGTCGCCCACATTGAGATTCAAACCCATCTGCTGACCCCGGTTCTTGCTGGCGTTCTCGGTCTGACTCTCGCGAGAGTTGACCGCTTCGTCCACCACGATGGTGACGATGTCGCCGACCCGGAGCTGGCGCTTGTCGCTGAACCAGTTGGCTCGCATCACGCTGGGCGCGGCCTGCACCGCCGGCTGGTTAGCCGGAGGGGGCGCCGCGGTTGTCGAAGGCGCGGCCGGAGCGGCCTGGGCCATCGTTCCGGTGGCACTGACCAGCAGGAGCATCGCGCTGCCGAGTAGTCGCATCAGTTCATCCTCGCTTCACCGGGGGCGGTTACCGTGCCGGCCACTGTGCCGATCCGGCTGGCGGTGCGCACCCGTACCGCCTGACCAACCGCGGCATCGTTGAGGGCCACGCCATCGAGCGCGACCGAAACATTTCCCAGGTTGTAGGAGATCCGCACCGGCTTGCCGGCGTTGACCACCGGAGGCGGCGCCACCCGGAAGCCTTCGAGCGGGTCACCACTCGCCACCGGCCGCCTTACAACCCACCCCGGCTCCGCCATCAGGGCCAGCTCCGACGAGGGCTGGCCCCAGTGAACCCGGGGTTCGATCCGCAGATCCTCCGGGCCGATAACGCTTCCGGCGGGAAGGGCGCGGGTTGCGATCGGTTGATCGAGCGTCACACCTGCCCGCAGCCGGATCCAGGCCACTCCGCCTTTCACCGGTTCCAGCTGCAATGAGAACCAGCCGCCATCTCCACCGAGCAGCCTGAATCCGGCCGTGTCGGGCACCGAACCGAGCGAACCGGCACCCCAGGACAGCACCACGCTCCTGATGTCGACATTCCATTCCCGCGACACCGCTTGAGCCACCCGGTTGGCGAGCCGGGTCGACACCTCGGCGTTGCCGGCCGACATCCGGAACTCGTTCTGGGCCCGGAGCGGCGAGACCAGAGAGGCGAGGGCGGACAGCGCGGCGAACACGGTGTTAACGGATGAGGTCATTGGTGACGGTCTGGATCATCTCTTCGGCGGTCTTGATCGCCTTGGAGTTGACTTCGTAGGCCCGCTGGGCCGCGATCATGTCGACCATCTCCTGCACGATTTCTACGTTGGAACTCTCCAGCGCGCCCTGCACCATCTGGCCGAACCCTTCGTCCATCGGCATGCCGGTGATCGGTTCGCCGGAGGCGGGAGTCGACTGATAGTTGTTGCCGCCCAGCGCGAGTAATCCGCTGGGATTCACGAAGCGGGCGATCTCCAGCTGACCCAGCTCCACCTGCTGGCCATTGTTGCCCAGGATGGCGCTGACCATTCCGGTCGGCGAAATCGTGATCTGGGTCGCTTCCGGCGGCACGTTGATCTCGGGCTCCAGCATGAACCCGGCGTGAGTGACCAGAGCTCCGGTGTCCGCCGCCCGGCCGAAGGTGCCATCCCGGGTGTAGGCGATGGTGCCGTTGGGCATCTGCAGCTGGAAGAAGCCGTCGCCCTCGATGGCCAGATCGAAGGGATTGTCGGTCCGCTCGAAGGCGCCCTGGGTGTGGATCTTCTGCACGTCGGCCAGCCGCACGCCCCGCCCGATCTGAATCGGAGCCAGAGTTTCGGTGCCTTCGTAGCGCACCAGCTGGGACCCCTGCAGCGTCTCGTAGAGCATGTCTTCGAAATTGGCCCGGCTCCGCTTGAAGGCGGTGGTGTTCACGTTGGCCAGGTTGTTAGCGATGGCGTCGATGCGGGTCTGCTGGGCCCGCATGCCGCTGGCTGAGGCTCTGAGTCCTGGATTCATTTCGGGTTCCCTTGCTGGCTAAGAGCTGAAAGCTGAGAGCTAAAGTGCCGAAGTCAGGCCATGAGCCGGGGCTGGAGTTGCCCACGTTCGCTCTTAGCTCTTAGCTCTCAGCCTCTAACTGACCTTCCCAACCTCATTCACCACCGTCCCCAACACCGAGTCCAGCGCCTTCAACGACTCCACATTCGCCGCGTAGGCCCGCTGGATCGTCACCAGATCCACCGTACCCTTGAGCGTGTCCTGATTGCTGTCTTCGGTGGCACCCTGCCGTACCACGGTGGCAGTGGGATCCACCGGTTCGGTCGCAGTCGAAGGAATGAACCGGCCGGCGCCCTCTTTCTTGAGGGTGTTCTGATCGGCCACCGTCTCGAGACGAAGGCGATCGATCCGAGTGCCATCGACCACCACATCGCCATCGGCCTGCACTTCGAAGCTGTCGTAACGGAGCGGAATCTGGATCGGGCCGTTCTGCCCCATCAGCAGATTGCCGTGCCGGTCGGCCAGCCGGTTGCCCCCATCGAGGGCCAGCGCCCCGCCGCGGGAGAGCCGTTCGCCCTGCTCGGTCTGCAGCACGAAGAATCCGGGACCTTCGAGTGCCAGGTCGAGGGGACGTCCGGTCTGGGTGATCATCCCCTGACCCAGATCGGTCTTGGTTACCGGGATCGGCCAGGTGGTATCGCCGATCAACCGCCCCGACATCGAGTCGGCTTTGAAGCCCTCGGTGTCGCTGTTGGCCAGGTTATTGGCGGTGAGTGCCTGGAGCCGAGTGTAGAAGCTCAGCGTCTGGGCGGTACTCTTGATGGCGTTGAGGCCCATGGGTTCCTCTAGTTTGACTGGGGCGCTCAAAAAGCAATCGCTGTGCCCCTCGAGTCACTCCGGCTAAGCCAATGCTCCGTATGGGGTTCGAGCTGCAGCCCCGGCCCGGCCTGGAGCGGCCGCCGGGAGCGAAGGCTGCCGGGGGCGGAAAGTTCTGCCCCGTCGGACGGCAGGAGCCGGCAAGGGGTCGCCGATGGCCAGCCGGATCGCGTCGACCGAGAGACTGTGTTTCCGGGCCAGCGCCGGAGCCCGTTCGCCCTTTTTGGCACTCTGGCGGATGCGAGCCTGGAGTTCTGAATCAGGCCGTGAGACCGTGCGGGTCTCGGCGGCCGGCTGGGTTGCCGGCTTCGCCTTGGACGCCGAGTAGCTCATCCGGGCCGAGGGCTGCACCATGGCGTGACGATCAGTCTGCTGAGCCAGCGCCTTCTCGAATCCATGACCACTGGACTCCCGGCGCCGGCGCACACTGATCAGCAGCAGCGCGGCACAGAGCAACGCGGTGGTACCGAGCAGCAGATCGCCGGCCTGATTGATCGCCGAGAGGTCGATGGGAAGATCCTGAAGCGCGCGGAGCATGCCGGGCATGGCCGGCAACATCGAGAGCAGGATGAAGCCGCCCAGAAAGGCGACCACCACGCGAAAGATTCTGGGGTTCACGCCGCGTCTCCTGCGTTGGACATCCGCTGCCGCAACCGCTTGAGGGCCTGAGTGCGAATCTGGGAAACCCGGGATTCGGTGACGTGAAGAACTTCGGCGATCTGCCGCAGGTTCAATTCTTCGTAGTAGTACAAGGCGAGGACCGTCCGCTCTTTCGGGGGAAGCATCCCGATCGCGTGGCGCAAATTGGCGACGGTCTCTTCCTGGGTCACCGAGTCACCCGGAGTGGCGGCGGTCTGGTCCTTGAGGGTTTCGGCCAGAGTCGCCGATTCGGTGTGCTCACTGGAGACCGAGCCATCCAGCGAGACCAGCACCGCGCCGTCGACTTCTTCTCGCCAGCGCCAGTAGGTCGCCATATCCAACGAGAGCGCCTTGGCTACTTCACCCGGCTCGGGCGCCCGGCCCAGCCGGGCCTCGAGCTGCGCCACCGCGGTCGCCAGCTGGCGGCCCTTGCTGCGGACCGACCGGGGGACCCAATCGCGGCTGCGGAGTTCGTCGAGGATGGAGCCGCGAATGCGGCGCATGGCGTAGGTACTGAAGGCGAGTCCGCGGGAGAGATCGAAGGCTTCCAGCGCCTGGACCAGGCCGAGGGTGCCGGCACTGACCAGATCGTCGACTTCAACCACATCCGAGACCCGGGCGGCAACCTGACGGGCCACATGATGGACCAGACCGAGGTAGCGATCGAGCAGCTGGGAACGGGCCTGGGGGTCCCCGGTGGCGCGGTAGCGCTGCCAGAGGGCGTCGGTCATCGTCGTGGGTGTTACAGTCGCGGCCATGGGAATGCTCTCGTCGGTGGGTCTCATTCAGCCATCCTCACAGGTGCCGGCAGCTCCAACCGCTCGAGTGCCGTAGTCAGGAGATCGGAGTTCGGGCCGGGGCCGAGACCGGTGGCCAGCCTGCCCGGGACGCGAACCGCGCGTCGGATTTCTTCGTCTTCCCAGATTGCCCCGAGATACCTGACCCCTCTGTGCAGGAAGCGTTCCGCCGCGGTAGCCAGTCGTTCGAAGGCCTGGGGGCCTTCGCGCGCGTCTTCCACCCGGTTGATCAGGACATCAACCGGCAAATCCTTCACCTGGGCATGCACAATTTTCAGGGTGGCGTAGGCATCGGTCAGCGCGGCCGGCTCGGGCACCGCGACCATGACGAGCCGAGTCGCCCCCATGGTCGAAACCCGGACCACACTTTCGATGCCGGGACCGGCATCGACAATCACCACGTCAAAGTCATCGTAGAGTGCGCTGAGCCGGTGGTGCAGCCGGGCCCGGTCAACCGCGCCTAACGCATGAAGACTCTCGGCCCCGCTGTCGGCGGGCAGCAGCCAGAAGTGTTCGCTGAGCCGGACCAGGAGATCCTTCGGGGTGGCCGCCTCATTGAGCAGATGCTCCAGGGTGGCGGCCCGCTGGACCCCGAGCAAAACGTGAAGATTGCCCAGATTCTGATCGCCATCGACCAGCAGCACCTTCCGGCCTTCGGCCGAGAGCCGCTGAGCCAGGAGTGCGCTGATGACCGACTTGCCCACCCCGCCCTTCCCGCTGCCGACCACGATGGTGGGCGGGGCCGGACGTGGCGTGGGTTCGGGCAGGCGCCCCGCCATCATGGCGCGGAGCAGCGCGGCCTGATCGGTCATGCCGAGACCTCGACGGGCTGAGCCTGTTGAACTCGCAACGCGGCGACGGCAGCGAGTAAGCGGGGCGCGGCCGCCTTGAGATCGCGCGGTACATCCTGGCCGTCCGACATCCAGCGCATGGGAAGACGGGCTTCCGCCGCGGCATCGAACAGACTCCAATCGTCAGGCGCTTCATCCAGCTTGCTGGGCAGCAGGTGGGTGGCTCCCTGCGCCCGGTAGGCCGCGATGGTACGGCGCACCACCTCACTCTGGAGACCGGCCGGGAGGACCAGATGCACTTCACTGGGGGCCAGTTGAGTGAGCCATTGGCGCACCTGCTGAGTGTCCCCCTGCAAACGGGGTCCCCGGCCGGGCGTGTCGACCAGAATCAGGTCCCGATCGGAGAGCCGGCGATAGGCCTTGGGGAGATCGGCCGACTCGTAGATCACTTCCAGCGGCAGGCCGGCGATATCGGCGTAGCAGCGGATCTGTTCGACCGCACCCACCCGATAGGTGTCGAGACAGATCAGTCCGATCCGGCCGGGCCGGAGGAACTGGGGATGAGTGGCCAGCTTGGCGATGGTGGTGGTCTTGCCCACGCCGGTCGGACCGACGAAGGCGATCACCCGGGGACCCCGGCCTTCGCGCTGATGGGCGAAATGTTCCGGGCCGGGGGCGCTGGTCAGCAGCGGATGACCGCCGCCATCGGGCGTCATGCGGCGGCGCTCGGCCGCGGCGCTTTCGGCATCGGCGGCGAGAACCTGGAACTGGGCCCCGTTGGGTCCGCTGCGGAGCGTACGGACGGCGATGATTTCCGCCTCGGGACCAAAACGCTGGCGGGCCTGCGCGAGCAGGGTGTCCACCGCAGGACCGATGAAGGATTCAAGCGGCACGGGGCAACTCCCAGGTAGCGAGACTGGTGACAGGGGTCTGGGCCGGCAACTCTCCCAGCGACAACACGGGCAGATGGGGCAGCACCGGCTCCACCAGGCGGCGAACGCCGATGCGGAGTGCGGGCGGGGTGATCAGGGGACGGAACTGGCCGTCCCGCTTGTGGCGATTCATCAGGTCGTTGAGCTGACGGAGTGCGCCGGTGAGCTCCTCCGGTTCGATCGGGCGCTGGCCTTCCCGCATCGGCCGGGGACTGAAGAGACCCATCAGGGCGGTCTCCAGCCGGGGACCCATGGTGATCCCGCTGATGCTGCCATCGCCGTCGTCGTAGAGCTGGACCAGCACGCTGCTGAGGGTGCGGCGCACCTGCTCGGTCAGCGCTTCGGGGTCCTTGGTGGTCTCGGCTCCGTCGGAGAGCGTCTCCAGGATCAGGGCCAGATCGCGGATCGGAATTCCTTCCCGCAGCAAGCGCTGGAGCACCCGGTGCACGCTGCCCAGCGAGAGTTTCTGGGGGATGGTATCGTCCACCAGTGCGGGGTGAGTTTCTTTCAACGTGTCGAGCAGCTCGCGCACATTCTGGCGGGAGAGCAGATCGGCCGCGTGGTGCTTGATGGTCTCCATCAAGTGGGTCGAGAGCACCGTCTGCGGCTCGACCACACTGTACCCGCTGGTCTCGGCTTCCACCCTGCGGTCGGGCGTGATCCAGACCGCCGGCAGACCGAAGCTGGGATCGGTGGTGCGAATCCCGTCGATCGGCGCGGCCATGCCGGCGGTGTCGAGCGCCAGGAGATAGCGTGGCAGCACTTCTCCTGAAGCGACTCGCACACCCCGGAGCTTGATGGCATACTCGGTGGCGGGAAGCTGGATGTTGTCGCGGATCCGGGCTGGCGGTACGATGATCCCCAGTTCGAGGGCCAGCTGTTTGCGCATGAGACCGATCCGCTGAAGCAGATCGCCCTTCTGAGCCTCGTCCACCAGTGGCACCAGCGCGTAGCCCACTTCCACTTCCAGCGGTTCCACCTGCAGCAAATCCTTGATCGGAGCCGGCTCGGCCGGACCACTCGGCTTGGTCTGCACCAGGGCCTGGGTGGCGCCGGCCTTCTGCTTCTCCCGGCCGCGGACCATGTAGGCGATCGATGCGAGGATGCCGGCCAGCAGGAAGAAGGGCAGAATCGGAAAGCCGGGAACGACGCCCAGCAGACCGACGATACCGGCGGCGGACCACAACGCATTCTGATGCCGGGTCAGCTGAGCCGCGATGGTGGGCGCCACACTGGGGTTCTTGGCGCCGTAGGTGACGATGATACCGGCGGCGGTGCTGACAATCAGGGCGGGAATCTGGGTGACCAGGCCATCACCAACCGTGAGGCTGGTGAACGTCCCCAACGCTTCGCCGGCAGTCATCCCCTGCTGGGTGATGCCGATGAGGAATCCGCCGATCAGGTTGATCCCGGTGATCAGGATGCCGGCGATGGCGTCACCCCGGACGAACTTGGCGGCGCCATCCATTGCGCCATAGAAGTCGGCGTAGCGCTGAATCTCCTCCCGGCGGCGCCGGGCCTCGGCTTCGTCGATCAGACCGGCGCCGAGATCGGCATCGATACTCATCTGCCGGCCGGGCATCGCGTCGAGGGTGAACCGGGCAGCCACTTCGGCGATCCGACCGGCGCCTTTGGTGATCACCATGAAGTTGATCACGATCAGGATCAGAAAGATCACCAGACCGACGATGTAGTTGCCGCCGATCACCGCGTTGCCGAAGGCGGCGATCACATCGCCGGCGTGGCCATGGCTGAGGATCAGCCGGGTGCTGTTGACGTTGAGACCGAGCCGGAGCAGCGTCACCAGCAGCAGCAGGCTGGGGAAGATGCTGAACTCCAGGGGATCGCTGATCGACAGCGTCACCAGCAGCACCAGGATGGCGATGGCCAGACTGAGGGCCAGCAGCGCATCGAGGATCACCGGCGGGAGCGGCACGATCAGCAGCGCCACGATGACCACCACCGCCAGGGCCAGCCAGGTCTCGGCCTGGCCGCTCAGCCGCCGCAGCATGGTCTCACCACTGCCGGACCCCCGGGCCGCACCCCGCGGACGGGTGGCGGTGGAGACGTTGGCGGTGGTAGCCTGACCAACCGATCCGACGGCGGCGCTGGGGGCGGTCATCTACTTCTCTTCCGGGGAAGCGGCTTGCCTTTGCGGCCGAAGACGAAGGCGATGACTTCGGCGACTGCGACGTACAGTGCCGGCGGCACCGGCCCGCCGACCTTGGCGCCGGCCAGCAGTGCCCGGGCCAGCGGCTTGTTCTCGATCACGGGGACGCCGGCCTTGTGGGCGATCTCCTTGATGCGCTGCGCCAGCAGCCGCTCGCCCATGGCAAGCACGATCGGCGCCGCAGCAACCAGCGGGTCGTACTTGAGGGCCACGGCGATGTGAGTCGGGTTGGTCACCACCACATCGGCGGTAGCGACCTTGGAAAGCATCCGCTTCCGGGCCATCTGGCGCTGCAGCTGGCGGATCCGTCCCTTCACCGCGGGATCGCCTTCCGACTCCCGGTGTTCCTGCACGATTTCCTGCTTGGTCATCTTGAGGCTCTTCTCGTACTGCCAGACCTGGAAGCCGTAGTCGAGCGCGGCCACCACCAGGAAGGCCAGCCCCACGAACAAGGCGAGCCGAATGGCCAGCGAGCGGGTGACACCCATGATCTGGGGCACTTCGGCGCCGCTGGTGGAGAGGATCTGAGGCCAGGCTCGGCGGAAGACCACCCACGCGACGAAGCCGATGATGATCAGCTTCACCAGGGCCTTGAGGACGCTGAAGAGCGCCTCCACGCTGACGAGCCGTTTCAATCCGGCGATCGGATCGATGTGAGAGAGCTTCGGTAAGACCGGCTCGACGCTGATCACGCCGCGGGCCTGGATGGCATTCACCAGCAGAGTGATTCCGCCCACTCCGATCAAGAACGGGAGCATCGCCATCAGCGCGCTCTGCCCCAGGTCGTGCACCAGCCGGATCATTTCGTTGGTGGTGGCGGGGCGAGAGCTGAGCTCACTGGCGCCGCGGACCAGCAGCTGGACCGAGGAGGTCGCCAGGGCAGCCCCACCGACCATGGCCAGCACGCCGGTGCCGGCCAGCAGCAGGGTTGCACTGGAGAGTTCCGCGCTGCGGGGGATCCGGCCTTCCCGCTTGGCTTCATCGCGGCGTTTCTGGGTCGCCGCTTCGGTGCGTTCCTGGCCGTCGTCGTTCGCCATGGCTTACGGTGCGACCGGCTGGAAGGAAGAGATGGTGCGGCCCAGCAGCTGGGGCAGCGCATCGATCTGTCCGCCGAGATAGGCGGCGAGGAACGGGAGCGAGGCGCCCAGCGCGATCATCCCGATCGCGATGGTCACTGGAAACGACACCATCATCACGTTGAGCTGAGGGACGGCCTTACCGAGGATCGCCAGCGCGAGATTGGCGAGCAGCAGCGCAACCATCACTGGGGCCGCTGCGCGAATCCCGGTGCTGAACACGGTGCCGGCCAACTGGGCGACCATCCGGCCGCCTTCGACACCCATGATGGCTTTGCCCGGTGGGACGGCTGCAAAGCTGCCGGCCAGAGCCTGATACAGGGTGAGGTGACCGCCCAGGCTGAGATAGATCAGGGAAGCGAAGTAGCCCTTGATCTGACCCACGCCGACGGTGGCGCCTTCCGGCAGGGTCCCGAGCGCCTGACCCAGCGAAAGACCCATCTGCAGCGAGGCGACTTCGCCGGCCACCATCACGCCGTGCATGAACATCGCGCCGGTCATCCCGATGGCGATGCCGAGCAGCGTCTCCGAGGCCAGAATCACCGACATTGCGACCATGTCGTCGGGGAGCGGTGCCACCGGAATAACCGAGGGGACCAGCACCACGCTGAGCAGAACGGCAGCGGCACTGCGGATGGTCTTGGGCAAGCCGGCAGTGGACCAGAGCGGAGCGGCCAGAAAGAGGCCGGCCACCCGGGCGCTTACCAGTACAAAGGCCGGCCAGTCGCCGATCCCGATCATCTGCAGCAGGGCCGGGCTCATCCGACCATCCCGGGCAGAAGATCGAACGCAGACACGATGTAGTTCACCAACTGGGTGATCATCCAGGGCATGGTCAGCAGCAGCACGATGGCCACTGCGATCAGCTTGGGGATGAACGTCAGGGTCTGTTCCTGGATCTGGGTCAGGGCCTGGACCAGGGAGACCACCACACCGACGATCAGAGCAGTGGCGAGCAGGGGCGCCGCGACCATCAGCGCCATCATCATCGCCCGGCTGATCAGGTGTACCGCGAGCGCCGGGGTCATGTCTGGAACCCGGTGACCAGCCGTTGGACCACCAGGGTCCAGCCGTCGGCCAGGACGAAGAGCATCAGCTTGAAGGGGAGCGAGATCATCACCGGGGGGAGCATGAACATGCCCATGCTCATCAGGACTGAGGCGACGATCAGGTCGACCACCACGAAGGGCAGGAAAATCACGAAGCCCATCTGGAAAGCGGTGCGAAGCTCACTGGTCACGAAGGCCGCAGTGATGGTCAGCGTTGGCAGCGCTTCCACACTGTCCACCTGCTCCTGGCCAGTGAGCTCCGCGAACACCCCGAGGTCCTTTTCGCGGGTGTTGTTCAGCATGAAGGTCCGCAGCGGCACGATCGCCTTCTGATAGGCTTCGGCCTGGGAGATCTGTCCGTTCAGGTAAGGCTGGAGGGCGTCGCTGTTGGCCTGATTCATCACCGGCTGCATGACGACGCCGGTCAGCAGCACCGCCAGCGCCACCAGCAACTGACCCGGTGGCGCGGTCTGGGTTCCGATGGCGGTGCGCACGAAGTGCAGCACGATCAGAATCCGGGTAAAGCTGGTCATCAGCAGGAATACGGCCGGCAGGAGCGTCATCGCTCCCATGAACACCACGATGCCCACCGCGCCGGAGAGCTGCAGCTGCTCGCTGCCCTGGCCGATTGTCACTGTGACCTTGGGTGCGACCGGCGGCTTGGTGGCGGCCTGGATGGTCAGGCCAAGCACCGGCGCGACCTGCGCCCTGGCCCCGACCGGGGCCAGGCACATCAATGCGACGACCCATGGCAGGGCCCGGCGCAGGACGCGGGGCCATTCGACGCGCGGGCCAACCATCGCGATGGCCGGGTACGGGCGGCCCTGCGGGTCGCTGTACAGTTCGGCCTCGTTCGGGCGACCCTGCGGGTCGCCCCTACTCGGCCTCACTGCCGCAGCCCGGTCCTCACCCTCCAGCTCCGTCAGCAACCGGGCGCCCTCGTCCCCCACCGAAACCACCAGCACCCGATCGCCCACCCGCAGCAGCGCCACGCCCTGCTTCGGTCCAATGCTGACCCGGCGCAGCAGCTCCATGGGAATGCCGGTCGCCGAGGCACGGGCTCCGGGAACCCAGCGCCGTACCAGGTAGAGCGCCAGCGCGAGCATCCCCAGTGTCACCAGCAGCGAGCCGAAAGCACCCAGCATCAGACGGCCTCGCGGGCGCCCAGCGCCGGTTCATTGCCGGCCACGATCCGGGTGATCCGGACGCCGAAATGCTCGCCGATGACCACCACTTCGCCTTCGGCCAGCTTGCGGTCGGAGATGTAGATGTCGATCGGCTCGCCCACCATCCGGTCCAGCTGGATCACCGAGCCGCTGCCCAGCTCGAGCACTTCCTGCACCGTCATGTGGGTGCGTCCGAATTCGATGGCCACCGGCAGGGAGACATCCAACAGGGTTTCCAGCGAGCCACCACCGGGGGCGCCCCGGGCTCCGGCGGGAAGCTCCGAGAGATCGTGCGCCTTGGTCGGCTGCTGGGGCTGAGAGGGACCGGCGCCGCCCTTCATCATCCGGTCGATTTCGTTCTGATCCATCGGTTAGACCAACCTTCCGCGGGAGGACCGGGGAGTTCCCTCCGGCCGCTGGTTCTGGAGCTGCTGAGTGATGCGGAGCCCGACATACCGGCGGCTCTGCCCGAGGGTGCCGAGAAAGCGGCGCTGGCCCCGCACGTAGAGTTCGACCGGCACGTCATAGGGATGGCCGGTGTGAATCACCTGGCCGATCTCGAGCCGGCCCACGTCACGGGCCTTGAGTTGAAAGAGAGGAAAACGAGCCTTGAGCTCGAGCTGAGAACTGCGGAGCGCCGATTCGATGGTCCGGCGGGTCTGCTCCCGCTCGGCCGGGGTCGATTTCACGTTATGGAAATGTCGAGTCGGCTTTTCCTGCAGAAAGCTCTCGAGCGACACCAGCGGGATGCAGCAGGTGATCAGACCGGAGAAACCGCCGGCCCGTACATCGATATTGGCCACCAGGACGTTGTCTTCCCGGTTGGCAATCTGGAGCGCATCGGGCGAGGCCTCGAATCCGGAATAGGCCGGGGCGAAGATCAGATGATCGGCCCAGGCCTCCTGCAACAGGCTCCAGACCTTGTCGGACACACCCCGAACCACGGTCCGCTCCAGCGGCGTCAGGGGCCGCTTGAGATCGGCCACCTCGCCCGGTCCGCCAAACAGACGGTCAATCAGGTAATAGGAGAGATCGGTGCCGAGGTCGACCACGCCCTTGCCGCCGATCCGGTCGCCCAGATCGTAGATGAAGGCGGCGCAGGGGCTGGCCAGCGAGAAGATGAATTCGGCGAAGGTGGCCTGCTCCACGCTGCTCAGCGAAACGTCCACCGAGGTGCGGAGCCGGGAGGAGAACAGCGACTGCAAGGAAACCGCGATCCGCTGATAGATCCCGTTGAGCAGCGCCTGGCGGTCCTTCGCGATGCGGGGCGGGCGAAGGAAGTTGTAGGGAATGACTTCGACCGCGAGCTCGGGCGCCGCGGCCGGCGTCGCGCCCTTGAGCAGCGAATCGATGTCTTTCTGGGAAAAGGTGTCGGCCATCGTCGGCTCACTGAATCACAAACTGAGGCAGAAACACCTTCACCGGGATCTTGGATCCGACCATCTGGCTGGCCATCGCCCCGATGCGCGACTTGACGGTATCCCGGGCACCCGGCCCGGTCAGCTGGCTCATGGTCATGGCCTCCAGGACACTGGTGACTTTGTCGCGCAGCTCGACCTTGCTGTCATCCAGTTTCTTCTGGCCGGCCTCATCGGCGACGGCAAAGGCGACACTCGCCATCAGAAAGCGGGTGCCCTGCGAACCGGCCGGATTGACGATGATGTTCTCCAGTTGGACCAGCTTGGCGGGCTCCCCGCCTTCTCCGTGGCCGGCCTCGGCTTCCCCGCCGTGTTCCCCCGCCGCACTGTCGGCCACAGCCGCCGGCTGTTGCCTCGCGATGATCCTGGGGGCCACCACGAAGAAGGCGAGCGCTCCGCCCAGAACCGCTCCTCCCAGGGTCAGGCCGATCAACAGGCCGGTCTTTTTGCCGGGCGCGGGTGCTGCTTCCGCCGCCGGTGCCGCCGCCGCTTCCGCCATCGCATTCTCCTCAGGGAACTCTTGCCGGGTTGTGGTGCTCTGGGGGACGGGAAAGGCAACCGGCGTACCAGCGGGCAGGGATCGGCTAAGTGCTTGTCAAACAGAGAAGTGGGCTAGAGGGCCAGGGGGCGGGTGGGCATGGTGGGAAGAAAGTTCCGCGCCCCGGTGGGAGGAGTTGCCGAGCGGAAAAGTTGAGCCGGCAACCTAAGCCAAGAGCCGCCAGCTCTCGCTGGCGGCTCTTGACTCACCTCAGGTCCGGCAACCTGGTTCTATTGCGGCAGCGGCCTGGTCGGCCCGGCACTTTCCGCGGCTCGGCCAGCCGGGCACAGGGGTGCCAGCCGGGGTTCGGCCCCCATCCAGTAGAGCCCGTTGGCCATGATGCAGAAGCCGGTGGCGGCGAACCAGATCATCGCTCCGCCCACAAAGCCGGTGAACAAAAGCCAATAGGGGCTGTGAACCAGGCTCAGGACCGAAGCGATAGTCAGGTTGATTCCGACCGCCAGATAGATTCGGCGTTCGAGATACCAGCTGTCAGTCTGCATGAAATACAGTTGGCCGGGTGCCCAGCCTGGCCGGGCCAGCCGGGGAGTGAACCCCAACCGGGCCAGTCCATTCCCCACAATACAGAAACCGGTCAACGCCACTGCGATGGAAGCCCAGGCGGTGGCAATGACCAGCAGGACCCAGCGGGGGTCTACCAACGCGGCGAGACCGGTGGCCGCCAGCAGCACCAGCCCGGCGATCAGCCAGACAGTGCGCTCGATGTACCACTGATCGGTCGGAACGATATAAACGGCTGGACGGGCGGACATGGGCGGCTCCTTCGCGGGGCAGAAGGCGGCTGACAGATCCACATTACCCGCACCCGGATGAAAGCCCCGTGAAGCCTGCATCAGGGGTGCTTCATAGCCGTCCGGTGTCGACGACAAACGCCCCTCCGGTGTGCCGCCGGAGGGGCGTCGGTTCCTGAGTCTGCTTCGCTCCGCTAGCTCAGGGGATCCTCTACCGCTTCAGGTTCACCAGCTCCTGCAGCATTTCATCCGCGGTGGTGATCACTCGCGCGTTGGCCTGGAAGCCCCGCTGCGCGATGATCATGTTGGTGAACTCTTCCGACA
>CAZOES010000025.1:0-39302 GCA_964578865.1 uncultured Gemmatimonadaceae bacterium
GAAGATCATCCAGGCCCGCACCGGCCGGCAGCAGATCGGGTTCGCCAAGCAGAACAACAGCGGCGCAGCGTTCGACAAACAGAATCCCTTCGCCGAAGTCGAGCCCGACGATCTGCTCCGCTTCGGACTGATCCCCGAGCTGGTCGGCCGGCTCCCGGTCACGGTGGCGCTGGAAGCGCTGGACGAGGATGCCCTGATCAAGATCCTGGTCGAGCCCAAGAACGCGCTGACCAAGCAGTACAAGAAGCTGTTCGAAATGGAGAGCGTGGGGATCACCTTCGATCCCGAAGCCCTCCGCGCGGTGGCCCAGAAGGCACTCAAGCGGGGCACCGGTGCCCGCGGCCTCCGCGCCATCCTGGAGAGCATGATGACCGACATCATGTTCGATCTTCCGGCCCGGGACGATGTGCGCGAGGTGGTGATCACCAAGGAGTGCGTCACCGACGACCACCCGCCGCTGGTGGTGACCGAGCGAGCCCGGCAGAAACGAGAAGCATGACAGGGCGGAAGTCGCCGGCAGGGCCCTCGGGGCGGAGCGAAACAGCTCCGCCCTTTTTTCCGCCGGCCCAGGAGAGCAAGGCGCCCTTCGGAAGCATCCCGGTAGAATTCCCGGGGAGCTTTCCCAACCCCAAAGTCAGGCTCGATCCGGTCCTGCCGGAGATCATCCTGCTGGGCCGCTCCAACGTGGGGAAGTCCAGTCTCCTGAATGCGCTGTTCGGGCGGCGACTGGCCCGGGTCAGCAACACCCCGGGACGCACCGCGCTGATCAACGTCTTCCGGCTCCCGACCTTCTACCTGCTGGATCTGCCGGGCTACGGATTCGCCAAGGTCTCGCAGAAAGAGCGGGAGCGGTACCAGGCGCTGGTCAAGGGAATCCTGCTGAGCCGCAGCACCCTGAGCGGTGTGCTATGGCTGCTGGATCTTCGTCATGATCCTACCGCCGACGATCAAGCCCACGCCGATCTGCTGGCCGCCCGCCAGCTGCCGGTGCTGGTAGCACTGACCAAGGCGGACAAGCTCCCGTACGGTCAACGGCAGCGTCGCTCGAAGGAACTGACTCGCGCGCTGGCGTTGCCGCCGGAGCAGGTTCAGCTTACCAGCAGCAATACCGGCCTCGGCATCGACGACCTGGCGGAGAGTCTGCTCGCACTGGTGGGGACCGAATGAATCGGCAGATACGATGGGCGGCGACGCTGATCGCGGTGCTGGCCTGCTCGGCTCATCGCAGCGCGGCCCAGCAGGAGGCGATTCCGGGTGGGGAGCTGCCTCCGCCGGGTTACGGCTCGCTCAAGCAGGACAACGTCAGCCTGCGACTGCGGGGCAGTGAGATCGAAGTGCGGTTTCTCCCGCTGGATGAGCGGCTGATCCGGCTGCTGGCTCCCGATGCCTACCAATCGCTGCACGGTCTGGTGCAGTCCCGCCGGGTGGCGATCGACTCGGCGGCCCGGGAAAACAATCTCACCAGGCCGGGTCTGGCGCTGGTGTCTTTCTTCGCGCTCCGCTCGGCGGCCCAGTTCGATCCCGACCTGGTGAACCTCAGCTATCGCAATCAGCTGATGCGGCCCGAGGCGATCGTACCCTACACCGGGAACTTCACGGGCCGTCAGCTCGATGTGCGTCTGCAGGCCACCGCGATCTACCTCTTCGAAGAGCCGTTGCCGGTGTTCGAGAAATTCGAGCTGACCTACGGGTCGGCCAGCGCCGAGTGGGGCGACGAAGTTCTTCGCAAGATCGGGGTCGAGCGGGTGCGGGTACAGAGCCGGGCGGGGGCCGATCGGCCGGATACCAGTAAAGCCAAACCCTGAGGAACTACGTGAAAAGTGAAACGTGAAAAGTGAAATGTGATCCTGCGCGAGGCCCCTTTTCACGTTTCACGTTTCACGCTTTTTCTCGTTACTCATGACTGTTTCCAAGTCCCCCCTTGGTCAGTTAACCAGGGACGACCTCCCCGCCCTTCTCATCAGCGCGGCCTGGCTGGCCGCGGCCCTGGTTGGCGCCCTCACGGCCTGGGCCGGCATGGGGGTCATCACCCTGCTCACCCTGGGCGGCATCGGGCTCGCCCTCGCCAGCAAACACAATTCGCCGTGGCTCGGCCTGGCCCAGCTGGGGGCCGGGATCTTTGCCGTGGGCATCACGACCGCCGAGCCCCGCTCGGCCCGCCTGGTTGGAGTGGTGGCGCTGCTGTCACTGGTTTCGGTGGCCTGGCAGTACCTGGTGACCATGCGGCAGCGGCGGGCCCTGGAGGAAGAGCGGGCCGCGCTGGCCCGTCAGGTCGATCGCCGGATCAGCGAAATCTTCTCCCTGCAGGAACTGAGTTATGTGCTGGCGGAGTCGCTGCAGAGCGACCGGATCGCCCGGCAGGTGGCCCGCTACGTCACCCGCTTTCTCAATGCCGAGGGCTCGGCTATCGCCCTGACTGTGGGGACCGAACGGCTTCGGGTTGCCGCGGCCGAAGGGTCGCTGGCCGGATTCGCCGGCAACGAGATCACCTCAGACGCCCCGTCACTGGTGCTCCGGGCCATCAGCTCGGAACGCATTGAAGTGAATCGCGATTCGGGCGAGCCGCTTCCGCTGCTGCCCAATCTTCGGGTGGCCAACGCCGCGGCCGCGCCGCTCAGAGCCCACGGCCTTACCATGGGTGTGCTGATCGTGGCCGACCGGCGCGAGGGTGGATTCAGCGCCGAAGATCTCTGGCTGCTCTCGACGGTATCGACTCACGTGGCCGTGGTACTCGCCAACAGCCGGCTGTTCGAGATGGTCCGGCAGGCCAAGGAGGAATGGGAGACCGCGTTCAACGCGATCACCGAGGGCATCGCGATGCTGGACGGCACCGGACGGTTCACCCGGGCCAACGGTGCGCTGGCCCGGATGCTGGACGTGCCGGGCACCGCGCTCCCGGGGAGACCGTTCTGGGAAACGGTGATCGGTGAGGGAGAGGGCGCCAATCAATTATTGGGTGCGGCGCGCCGGGGGGAACGCCCGGCCCCGCTCCTGATCCGGAGCACCGCGCTGGGACGGGAGGTCCGGCTCACCGCAGCGCCTCTGGCCGAACCCGAAGCCGATGGCGCGGTCGTCGTACTGGTCGCCGACGTCACCGAGCAACGGGCCCTGGAGACTCAACTGATCCAGAGCGAGAAGCTGGCCGCGGTGGGCCAGCTGGTATCGGGCGTGGCCCATGAGCTCAACAATCCGCTCACCTCAATCGCCGGGCTGGCCGAGTTCCTCCAGGAACGCCAGGCCTTCCCGCCGACTGAACGGGAGCACCTCCGGGTGATTCACGAGCAGGCCGAACGGGCCGGCCGAATCGTGCGGAACCTCCTCACTTTCGCCCGAAAAGGCTCGCCCGGTACCGAGGCGGTCGACCTCAACGACGTGGCGCAGCGCACTGCCCGGCTGGTGTCCTACGAACTGCAGCATCGCGGGATCACCCTGGTCGAAGAGTTGGCCGACGGCCAGCTCCCGGTCCGGGGCAACATCGACGAGCTGCAACAGGTCCTGCTCAACCTGGTGGCCAACGCGGGACAGGCAGTGCGGGAGCTGCCGGAGAGTTCCGATCGGCGAATCACTCTCCACAGCTCGCAGGAAGGCGATCTCGCCGTGGTGCGAGTGAGCGATACCGGTCCAGGGGTACCGGAAGCGCTGGTGCCGCGACTGTTTACTCCGTTCTTCACCACCAAGGATCCGGGTGAAGGCACCGGACTCGGCCTTTCCTTGAGCTATCGGATCGCCGAAGCCCACCGCGGGCGGCTCGGCTATCAGAGGCGGGCAGATGGAGGCGCAGAATTCAGTCTTTCGCTCCCACTGGCGGCCGAGAGGATCTCCGGACCGGTTGCCGCCCCCCTGAGTGAGCGAGCCACCCTGCTGGTGGACAGCGACAGCCGCTCAGAGCTGGTGGTGCGGGCCCTGCTCGAACCGGCGGGCTATGCGGTCGAAGTGGCAAAAACCGCGGCTGAAGCGGCGCTTCGCCTCTCGGCCCGGTCCTGGTCGATAGTGATCGTGGATGGAGGGGTCTCGGCGGACGGGAAACTTCTGCTGGCCGACCAGCTCTGTGCCGATCGTTCGAGCATCGGGGGCGCGCGGCTGGTGGTGGCTTCGGGCGACCAGGGGATGATCGACCGCTGCCGCGCGGCTGGAGTCGCAGTGCTGCCCCGGCCATACCTGCCCCGCGAGCTGCTGGCGGCAGTGGGACCGTTGCTGCCATGACGCCGCAAGTCCAGCCGGGGCAGCCCATCACAGTGGATCGGATCTGGTTCGTGATGCGACTCCATCGATGAGTGAATCGTTCAGGCAGTATGCCCTCGATCAGCTCCGCCGGCTCCGGCCGGATATTCGAGATCGCAAAATGTTTGGCGGAGTGGGCATTTACGCCGGAGAGCTTTTCTTTGCCCTGATCGCCGATAGCACGCTCTATTTCAAGGTCGACGAGATCACCCGCCCTGCTTACCTCGCTCGGGGGCTGGCCCCCTTCCAGCCCGACGGGCCCGATGGCGAGAATATGCAGTATTACGAAGTCCCGGCCGATCTGCTCGAGGACACCGAGCTGCTTGGGCCCTGGGTAGATGCCGCCGTCGCGGTGGCCCTCAGGAAGCACACCAGAAAGCCCCGTCGTCCGCGCGGCTAACTACCGAGTCAGCCTGCGCCCTTGCGACCAGGACAAATCATGACCGACCACGCCAATCAGGCCCCGGCCCACCGCTGGTACTCCCGCCCGGTACTCTTCGTTACCGACTTGCCGAGAGCGCTGGTTTTCTATGTCAACGGCCTGGGATTCAAGAGGGATTGGCATACCGACGAGGGGAAGGGTACTGTCTGCCAGGTCAGTCGCAGCGACTGCGAGATCATTCTGTGTCAGGACGCTGAACGCCGGGACAAAGGCCGTCTCTTTATCGAGCTGACGGCGGAAGGGTTGCGGGACTTTCAGCGAGAGCTCGCTGAGCGTGCGGTACCTCGTAGCACCACATGGTGGGGGTACGACACGACCCAAGTCAACGACCCCGACGGGAACGAGCTGTTCTTTCCGGTGCCCTGAGCCGGATCGATGATCACGGGCTCATGCTGCGATAATAGTCGGTTCCCGTCAGGTTCATGCGCAGGGCCCTCCCACTGACCAGGTCGGCGAACGTGACTCGCTCGGCCGATTGGGGGCTGAGGCCGACCCGGAACACCCGTCCTCCCAGCGGTACCAGTACTTCCTCGATTCCCTCCGGCGAGACCAGCAGTAACTCTCCCTTTCGGAGAATCACCCGGTAGTTGCTGTAATAGGGGATCTGAGCCCGGTAGTGACCCACCAGGGTCGGCCACTCGGGCGGGACCCGGAACCATCTTGGCCCCCGGTATTCCGCAGTGCTGAACCAGCGATCGCCGTGGAACAGCTCTACCACCCGGCCCTGCTGCCGGCCGAACCGGAGCGGAAAGAGGGCCCAGGCCGAATCGGCGATGGTGAACTGATCGGACTCGCCGCCCCGGAGCAGGGGGAAGCGATCGTGGCCGCTGACCAGCCAGAGTCGTTCCCCCGAAGCTTCCAGCTGAACCCGGTTGCCCCCGCTGTCGCTGTAGCTCCCGACGTAATTCGCCGCCTGGGGGATTTTCTCCAGCGGCGCTGCCACTACTACCGGCGGGGGTGCCTTGCCGCGCCGAGTGGCGATGAGGACGTCGAGAGCGTATTGGGCCAGCCGGCGCGGGACCCCGGGACCATTCAGCAGCAGCACGACCCCGACTCGCTCGTCGGCGTCACCCAGCAGAACCGCCTGGAACCCGGCCATGCCACCGCTGTGCCACAGGATGGGATCGCCCGCCTGACTCCCCAGGATCACTCCGTAGCCGTAGAAGGCCGATTCACCCAGCTCTGGCGCCGGGACGGTACGCTGAACCATTCGGGCAAAGCTGGCGGGCTGGAGCAGGCGTCGAGTCCCTGCGCCGCCCTGAGCCAGCAGTCCGGCAAGGAAACGGCTCAGGTCGGGTGCGGTGGTCACAATGTTGGCATCACCGGCGCTGTACTCGCCCCAGGGCGCGGGAACCAGCGGTTCCCCCGGGTACGGCGGCCGGTCGTCATAGAGAAACTGGTAACCGGTGGCAGTGGAGAGCCGGCCGGGCTGAGTGACTTCGGCCGAGCTGTTGCTCATCCCCATCGGAACCAGGATCCGCTGACGAATCGATTCGCTGAAGGATCGGCCTTCGACTTCTTCCACTACCAGGCTCAGCAGCTGATATCCGATGTTGGAGTAGGCAAACCGCTCTCCCGGCGGCGAGGCAATGTCACGGTCCCGCAGCGCCAGCGCGGTATAGGAAGAAGACGGCAGGTCGCTGCGATCGCGGGGGAGACCCGCGGTGTGGGTCAGCAGGTGATGCAGGGTGATGGGATCGTAGCGGGAGCGGACCTTGAACCAGGGGAGATACTCGGTGAGCGGCTGGTGGAGGTCTATCAGTCCTTCTTCCTGCAGCTGCAGCAGGGCCACCGCGGTGAAGGTCTTGGAGATCGAACCGGCCAGAAATCTGGTCGTGGCTGTGACCGGAGTTCTGGATGCGAGATCGCTCACCCCGTAGGTGCGCACCACCCAGGGCTTGCCTTCGATCACCAGCCCGAGGGCCATCCCGGGAGTGCCCTCTTCCTCCAGCTGTTCCTTGGCGGCTGCATCGATGTAGCGAAGGGCGTTGGCCCAGGCGGAATCGGGAGTGGCCTGAGCCGAAAGCAATGGGGGGAAAATCAGACCGGCCGTAATCCACCGGACGATGTGCATGGAGACCTGGTGAGCCTCAGTATCCGGCTTCTCTGGCCGAGCGGAAGGGGGTCAGGTTCACCCGTCCTTTAACCTGGCGCACCGCGGTGGCCGGGTCTCTGGCTCCCCAGTAGTTGCCGCCGGCGTCGAGATCCACTGCATCGATCAGCCAGCGGCTGGCCGAGAGAAACACGTTACCGGTGAGCTGGAGATCGTCGCTCAGGCTATCGACCACCAGGCCGTCTTCCACCCCATCGAAGAGATTGCCTCGCAGCCGCGACCGGGTGGTACCGGTGAGGAGGATCCCCTGCTTCACCCGGGCAATGACGTTGTCATCGATCCGATAGGACATACTGGGTTCGTCGTCGGCATGGGGGGCAAAGAGCTTGATGCCGATGCCGCCACCGATGATGGTATTGCCGGCAATCTCGTTCTCGGCGCCATGCTCGATGGCAATGGCGGCGGTGCGAGTCCCCAGCACAGTGTTTCCCCGGATTGCGCTGCCCCGGGAGTAGCCCAGCCAGAATCCGTAGTCGCTGCTATCGGCCCGATTCTCGAGAAAAGTATTCCAGGCCGAGAAGGTTGCCTCGAAGGCGTTGTGATAGGCGTGGGAAGCGTCGTTCCGGATGACCAGATTGCCGATGGACGGCGAAAGCACCGACCGCTCACCGCTGAGGAAGAAGCCGTCGCCCGACCAGGAGAGATCGTTGTCGGTGATGACGTTGGAGTCGCTCTGCTCCCGCAGCAACAAGGCCGCGCTGTCGCAGCCTCGGCGATAGGTGTCGCTCTCGCAGCGCACGTTGCGGCTGGCCTGATTGTGAATGATCGAGTTGCGAGACGACTTCCAGAGGTGAATACCCCAGCCGGTGTTGCCCGAGACATCGTTATCGGCCAGCCAGCTCTCCCGGGTCTCGAAGAGACCGATACCGTTCTGGCTGCCCCGGGAGATCACTCCGGTGACCTGCACCCCGGTGGTGCGCTTGAGATAGAGTCCGCTGCCGTACGATTCGAAGGTGTCAGGATTGGAAATGTTGAGCCAATCCCGCTCGTCGAAATTGCCGGCACTGGAGCGGAGGGCCTGGCTGCGGGAGCCGGAGAGATCGATACCTGAGACCCGATGCCCCCGCCCCCCTTCCAGCCGGACACCGAAGCGATAGCCCCGGATCCGGCCGCCCCGGACGGTGATGCTGTCTCCCCGGAGGGAAAGCACCCCGATGCCGGAGAAATCCGAGGCCTGAGAATCGCCACTTTCGAGAGTGACGCCGGTCAGATCGACCCGGGTGTTGGAGCCGATGATGACGATGACACCGCGCTCGTTATGATCGGGAATCCGGTAACGGCCGGGACAGACTTTGACTTCGCCACTCACCTGGGTGCCGGGTTTGTCGATGCGAATGCAGCGGACCGCGGTCAGGCGGTCCGGCGGTCCGGCGGTCAGTAGATCGGCGCCAGTTTCCGTTGTGGTGCCTACCATAAGCAGTTCCGACCGCCTGTCCGCCTGTCCGCCTGACCGCCAACCGATCCACACAGGCGAGCAGATCGCAACAAGACTCAGAACTCGGAGAGCACGCGGAGTCATGGCCGCACCGGGAACCCGCGCTGCTTGAGATAGGCGCGCGCTTCGGGCAGCGAGGTGCCCTTGTAGTGAAAGATCGAGGCCGCCAGCACCCCGTGGGCGCCGGCATCGAGACCATCGGCCAGATCGGCCAGGGAACCGGCGCCACCGGAGGCGATCACCGGGATCCGCACTCGTCGGGATGCCGACTTGAGAAGCTCGAGGTCATAGCCTTTCTGAGTCCCATCGCGGTCCATCGAGGTGAGGAGAATCTCCCCCGCCCCCAGGTCTTCCAGGTGTCCAATCCACTCGATGCCGTCGAGCTCGGTCGGCTCACGACCGCCGGTGACGTAGACGGACCAGGCGGGCGGGGCGGGCGCGGCGGTCCCATTGCTTCGGCGCACATCCACAGCTGCAACAACGCACTGGCTTCCGAATGAGTCCGCCAGCCTGCGAACCAGCTGGGGATCCCGGACCGCCGCGGTGTTCACGGCCACCTTGTCGGCGCCGGCTCGCAAAGCCCTTCCCGCATCCTCCACCGATCTGATCCCTCCGCCTACGGTGAAAGGAATGAAGATCGACTCGGCCACCCGGCTTACCATGCCGAGCGTAGTGTCGCGGGCCTCGTGACTGGCGGAGATATCGAGGAAGACCAGTTCATCGGCCCCCTCGAGATCGTAACGCGCGGCCTGCTCGACCGGATCGCCGGCATCGCGCAGCGACTGGAAGTGCACGCCCTTGACGACCCGGCCATCGGCGACGTCGAGACAGGGGATGATACGTCGTGCTAGCATGTTCGCCGGGCGCCGGACAAGTGCCACCTCATCCTGAGGAAACCCGCGCCTCGCGCGGGTTCCGAAGGACCTAATCGGTGATTAGAAATGCAGCAAAGCACGGAGACTCTCACAGTAGGTCCTTCCACCTCGCCTTGCTCGGTGTCAGGATGAGGTGCATCTCTCTCACACAACTCGCAGAACATCCTCCAGCGCCTCTGCATCCCCCCGGCTCAATAGAATCTGAATGTCTTCCAGCGCGCGACGCTCGCGCGGCCAGGCTAACCGGCCCTGGGCCGCGTGAAGCGAGAGCCACTCGAACGCATCGTGTTCCTCCGACAGATGGACCTCACTGGAATCCACCAGTGCAACGAACACTGGAATGAACCCGACCTCGTCCACCTTGTGCCGATAAAACGATTCGACCCGGCTCAGGTTGTAGAACCGGATCGGCGCGAGGCCGGTCTCCTCCCGCATCTCCCGGCGGGCGGCATCGAGTGGGGTTTCTCCGGCTTCGATGCTGCCGTGGACCACCTCCCACGAGCCCGGACAGCGGCCCTGTCTGCTCCGTCGCAAGGCCAGCACCTCGAGACCGGCCGTTCCCTGCCGCAGGACGTAGACGTCGACAAAGGCCACCCGGAAGGTGGTCACGGCGACCACTCCACGAAGCGACTCAGCAGATCGATCCCGGCCCGCTGTGACTTCTCGGGGTGGAACTGCACCCCGATCACATTCCCCTTACCGACGATGGTAGGAAAATCACCGTCGTAGTCGGCACTGCCGAGCAGCTCGCCGTTGGGGAGATCGGCGGGATGATAACTGTGCACGTGATAGAAGTACTTCGGCTCGCCGTGAAAGAGCGGAGCCAGCACCGGGTGATTCTCTCCCGCGGCAGACAGACTCACCGAGGCCCAGCCCACATGGGGCACCGGGAGCATGGTCCGGAACCGCTGAATGGTGCCGGGGAGCAGCCCCAGTCCCCGCGCCTCGGGGGCCTCTTCACTGGTCTCGAAGAAGAGCTGCATGCCCAGACAGATGCCCATGACCGGCCGGCCGGCCCGGGCCACTTCCTGAATGGCGGCGCCCAGTCCGGAGGCAGTGAGGTTCCTCGAGGCCTGCCCGAAATTGCCCACGCCCGGTACCACTACCCGCTCGGCCCGGCGGACTTCAGCCGGGTCGCTGCTCAGCGTGGCCGAGGTCCCACCAGCGGCCAACGCCCTGACAACACTCTTCAGGTTGTTGACGCCGTAGTCTGCCACGACAATCACAAGACGCCCTTGGTTGACGGCACCCCGCTTACCCGGGGATCCAGCCGAATGGCTTTCTCCAGCGCCCGGGCAAAAGCTTTGAAGGTGGCCTCGACAATGTGGTGGGGATTGTCTCCCCGGATCAGATCGAGATGGACCGTCAATCCGGCATTCAGGGTGAGAGCCCGGAAGAACTCGGGGGTCAGGAACACGTCATAGTCGCCCAGCATCTGCCACTTGGCGATTTCGACGTGATAGTCGAGATAGGGCCGGCCGGAGACATCGACCACCGCGCGCACCAGCGCTTCGTCCAGCGGGACGGTGGCGTCGGCATAACGAACAATCCCGGCCCGGTTGCCCAGCGCCTGGGCAATGGCCTGCCCCAGGACGATGCCGGTGTCCTCTACCGTGTGATGTCCATCCACCTGGAGATCGCCGGCGGCCTGGAGCTCGAGATCGATCAATCCGTGGCGGGCGAAGGCCTCCAGCATGTGATCGAAGAAGCCGATGCCGGTCTTGATACTCGACTTCCCGGTCCCATCGAGATCGAGCTCGATCCGAATCGAGGTCTCCCGGGTCTTGCGGGTGATTTCAGCGGCTCGCATCGAGTGGGCTAGTGGGCTAGTGGGCTGGTGGACTCGGACAACCTGTCCGTCTGTCCGTCTGTCCGTCTTGACCCCAGGATCTCCTTGAGCGCCGCGACGACCGCATCCATATCCTCCCGCTCCCCAATCGAGATCCGCAAGCACTCGGACAGTCCCGCGCCGTGCGACACATCGCGGATCAGGATTCCGAAATCGTTCAGCATCCGACCAAAGACTTCCCGGGCGGGAACTGCTTCGAACTTGATCAGCACGAAGTTGGCCGCACTGGGGTAAGGCCGCAGCCCGGGGATTCTCCGCAGCTCGGAGATGAACCGATCCCGTTCGGCGATCACCGCCCTGGTCCGGGCCTCAAAGACTTCAGGGTGCTCGAAGGCAACCTCGGCCGCGGCCAGAGTAATCGCGTTGACGTTGTAGGGCAGCTTGGCCTTGGCGATTTCGCGAGCCACATCGGGATGAGCCAGGGCGTAACCGAACCGCAGCCCGGCCAATCCTACCGCCTTCGAGAAGGTCCGCAGGACTACAACCCTGGGCGACTGCCGCAGTAGCGGTACTGCGGTCGGCCCGCCGAACTCCTGATAGGCTTCGTCGCACAGAACCAGCGATTCGGTTTCGGCCAGACAGCGCTGTACCGCCGTGGGGGGCAGGGCGGAGCCGGTGGGGTTGTTAGGCGAATTGAGCACCAGCACCCGGGCCCGCTCCCGTCGCACGGCGGCAATCAGGGCATCGACGTCGTACCCGTAATCTGCAGCGAGGGGCACCGGCACATACTTGGCCCCCATCACCCCGGCCAACAGCCGGTAGAGCGAAAAGGTCGGCGAGGGCGCGACCACAACGTCGCCGTCGCCCAGCGCCACCGAAAGGGCGGCCTGAATGACTTCGTTAGACCCGTTGCCCACCAGCACCCCCGCAGGCACCCAGTCGTAGCGCCGGGCGATGATCTCGGTGAGATGGGCCGGAACAAAGGCGGGATAGCGGTGCCAGCTCAGCGCCCCGGCGCGGGCGAGGATCTCGCGCTTGAGCTCCTCCGGCAAATCGGCCGGAGCCTCATTCTGATTGAGTTTGCGGGCGGTGACCGGTTGTTCGAGCGAGTAGGCTGCCTGTGACCGAACAGAAGCCTTGATCAGCGCGAGCGCCGGGGAGGAATCAGGTAGCTGCATAGGCGGGCTCGATCACCGCCGTCTCCCCAGGACCACCTCAAGCCGCTTGGAAAGTGCCTTGGCGCGGAAGGGCTTGGTGAGGAAGTCGTCGGCTCCCAGTTCGAAGACCCGCACTTCGTTGTCTTCGTCACCCTTGGCGGTGAGCACCACGACCGGAATATTGCGCGTCGCCGGCCGGGAGCGCAGTTCGGACAGCACCGAGTAGCCGTCCATACCGGGGAGGTTGAGATCCAGCACAATCACATCGGGGGCGTGCCGGTCGGTCTGATCCAGCGCCTCGACCCCGTTTCCCGCCTCGACCACTTCATAGCCTTCGCGGACCAGCAGGTCTTTCATGACCCGGCGAAGGAATTCCTCGTCATCCACCAGCAGCACGGTCTGACCCCGAGTACTGCCCCGTTTGGTGGGCTCCTCGATGATCACTTCTTCTTCGATCAACTCGAAGGCGTTGCTGAGGTCAGCAACCTGGTGAGTAGGCTTGGAGGGACGTTGGTGCGCCGGGGCTGACGGAGCCGGCGCGGTAGCCACCGCCGGAGCGGGGGTCGAAGGGGGTGTGCGACGGGGTTCGGCACTCGCCGGAGCCGCCGGAGCCGCAGGCTCGGCCGGCTTGGGGGGTGAAGCTGACGGGACCGACAGCCGCCCCGCCACTGCGCCATCGGACACCGGCACGTCGACTACCCGCAGCAGCTCCTCAACCCCGGTCTCGCCCGACAACACGTGCCGCAGGCCGCTCTCGAACAGCGAAAGCATGCCGTTGGCCCGGGCCGCTTCGGCGATCCGGTCGGCAGTTACGCCGGCGCCGATCAGTTTCTCCAGCTCGGTGTTCATGGTGAGCACTTCCACCACGCTGAAGCGGCCTCGATAGCCGGTCATCGAACACTCGGGGCAACCCACCGGTCGCACAATCGGGGTTCCGGCCGGGATGTAGCGCCGCAGCCGCTCCGGCGGGGGCGTGGTGCTGATTTCCTTGCAGGTCGAGCAGATCCGCCGCATCAGCCGCTGGGCCAGCACACCCCGCAGCGCCGAGCCCAGCTTGTAGGACTCGATCCCCATATCGGTCAGACGGGTAACCGCGTTGGGCGCATCGTTGGTGTGGAGGGTGGAGAGCACCAGGTGGCCGGTGAGCGAGGCCTGCACCGCGATCTGGGCGGTCTCGCGATCACGGATTTCGCCGACCAGCACCACATCGGGGTCCTGCCGCAGGATCGAGCGGAGGGCCGCGGCAAAGGTCAGACCGGCCTTCTCGTGGACCTGGACCTGTACGATGCCCTTGCCCAGCCGGTACTCCACCGGATCTTCCACCGTCACGATGTTCACGCCCTCATCCTGCACCATGCGGAGCATGGAGTAGAGCGTGGTGGTCTTCCCGGAACCGGTCGGACCGGTGACCAGGATGACGCCTTCCTTGTTGTTGAGCAGGACTTCGATCGACTTCCGCTCGTCGGGCGACATGCCCAGCGACTCGAGCGTGAGCACGGTCGCCCGGGCGTTGAGGATTCGGATGACGACCTTCTCGCCCAGCGAGGCCGGCAGCGTCGAGACCCGCAAGTCGACCGGCTGGCCGTTGACCGCCACCCGGGCTCGGCCGTCCTGAGGCCGCAACCGGTCGGCGATATCCAGCCCGGACATGATCTTGATACGGGAGATCATGGGAGCGCCGGCGGTGCGGGGAATATTCATCACCTGCCGCAGCACACCGTCGATGCGATAGCGCACCGCCACGCCACCTTCGCCCGGCTCGACGTGAATGTCGGACGCGCGGGACAGGATGCCGTCCGAGAGCATCAGGTCGACCAGCCGCACCACCGGGCGCTGGGCCGCCTCATCGGCCGAGGCGGCCAGATCGGCCAGCTCCTCGGATTCCGCTTCCAGCTGGGTGACTTCCAGCCGATCGTCCATACCGCCGAGCAACTGCTGGACGACGTCGTCGGAGGAGGTGCCCTTGTAGATCTCATCCATCTTCTCGCGGATCTTGCTGGGCGATGCAAGGAAGGTCCGCACTTCGCGCCCGGTGGCGAAGGCCAGATCCTTTTCAGCGTCGATATCGAAAGGATTCGCGGTGGCAATCTCCAGCACCGAGTCGGTCTGGCGAATCGGCAGGATGTTGTAACGTCGAATCAGCGGTTCAGGGACCGCGTCTTTGGCTTTCCGATCGAGTTGAGAAAGATCAGCTACCGGAAGACGAAACCGGGCGGCGGCAGCACGGAGAACGGCATCGTCGGTCGCGAGCTTGCGCGCGACAACCGACATCCACAAAGACTGTGGCTGCTCGTTGGGTTCCTGCCGGAGCTGATCGAGCGCTTCGGGCGGAAGAACCTTTTCCAGTGTGGGGACCAGCCACTCGTCGGTAAACTGCATGCAACCGTTTGTGGGAGAAGCCTTTAGAGTGATGCAAGGGGGTGAAGACACCCCCTCAGATTAAAAGTAGCGGTCCAAGGTGTCGTCGGCTATGGGCAATATCTGAAAGGAGATAGCGCCGCCGAGCGCCACCTCCGGCCACTAAATCACTCTTCACCCAACATTCAGACTCAGAGGATGTCCCACCACTCCCGGCTGATATCCAGGCTCACTCCTACGTGGCCGGTGCGGAGGGCCGCCCCCCCCTCGATCCGAATCAAGCCGTGGAACCATTCGAGGGCGACACCGGCCACCGGCCGGACCTCGCCGCTGGGCCCCCAGGGAACTCCGGCGACCGGTTCTCCAGCCCATCCGGCCGCGAAAAATGGCGCCAGCGTCGCGCGGTTGCCGGTGGAAACGAACGACCCGAGCGGCAGCGCGGGGAAAGGAATCGGCAGGCGGTATTCCAGATGCCCCAGAGCGTAGCGCCTGCCGCCGAAGGCCCGGAACGGCTCTCCCGGCAGAGTTCCCCATCCACCCAGCGCGAAGCTCCGGTAGCGAGGCAATTCCTCGCTTCCGGCCCCTCCTTCTCCTCGAACCAGCAGGGCGCCCGGTCCGGCCGGCAGGAGCCAGCTGCCCGTCAGGTTCACGCGGGTATAGTCGGCCGCGCCGGTGCCGCCTTCCAGTCCGATCGAAAGCGCGGTCTCCCGCTCCCGCCCCAGACTGGCGGCGCGGTAGCCCACAGTGAGGCGTCCCACCCCGATCCGCCCACCGCCCAGCGGAGGATTGGGGCGATAGGAGCCGCGCGACGGGGTTGCCTCCGTCTCCACCGAATGGCCTTTCTCTATGCCACCTTCGAGGCTCAGAGTCAGACTTCGCGTGGCCCTGAGGTCCAGACCCAGCCGGGCCCGATCCATCAGCACATAGTCGCCCTGGTCCCGTCCCCCTTCCTGTGCCAGCAGCGAATTCACCACCCCGGAGAGCCGGGGCGCATCGTCCAGATCGAGCAGGCTTCGACCACCGCTCAGCCGGACGATCGCCGGCCCGCTGGACCAGCCGGCGGTGAGGTCGCCGGTGAAGCGGTGATCCGAAGTTCCCAGGCTGAAGCGGGGCCTGACGATCACCGAGCTACCGGGCCGGAAGCCGAGCCCGGCACCCAGGGCCAGTCCCTGAACCCGGTTCACATGGGCCAGATCGCTCAGTGATGAGATTCCCGGACGCACGCGAGGCAATCCGCTCAGCATCCGTCCCTGAACGATCTGCTCGATCTCGGCTCGAACCGTTTCGAGATCCCGTTGTTCCACCGGTTCTGCGGCATCCCGCACCAGATCGACCAGCGGCGCGGCCCACTGGCCGCTCTTCGGATCGGGCCGCCGCAACCCGCCGATCGAAGGGCCCCCAAACGCGACCGAAGGTAACCCGGGGTTAAGCTCGTAGTCGCCGATCTCCCAGCGACCCCGGATGATCGAGCGGGCCGGAAAGTCGAACCAGGTCAACCGCCGGCGGATCTCGATCTCCTGCCTGGCCGGCAGCCACCAGCGCTCCACCCTGGCGTTCTCCAGGGTGACACTGATGTCTTCCAGCGAGGAATCGAGGTAGGCCGCGGGAGTGAAGCTGAACCGGAACCGGACCAGGTCACCGGTGGCGACATCGAGCGAGAGGGTACCGACGACCCGCGCCGAATCGAGCGAGCGGGGTCGAACCTCCACTTCCTGCACCAGCAGCTCGCGGCCCGCTCGAGTAAGCCGCACCGAATCGGTCAGCCGAAAATCGTAGAGTGCCGGCCCATCGGGAGCCAGCGGATGGGGGACATCCTTCACTTCGTCGCCGTCGCCGATGCGGATCCGGTTGCCAAAATTGTTGGTGACGATGCCGAGGTGATCCCGGTGGTAGTTGATGTCGGTGGGAAGCCAGCGTCCGTCGCGCCAACCGAGAATCACCTGCTTGCTGCTGCCCGGGGCCTTCCAATACACTTCCACCTCCAGCTCATCGGCTTTGATGAGCCGGGGTGTTCCTTCCAGCTGCCGGCCGGCCTGACCGAGGAAGAAGACCAAGCCATGGGCCTTGCTGTGGTAGCTGACGAGGGAGGAGTCGGGCTGACTCGAGGATCTCGCCGCGATTGCCTTGGTGACCACCGCCGACGTGGCCGAGTCGTTCCAAGTCTGGCCTGAGAGGCGTGAAACGTGAAAAGTGAAAAGGGCACCAAGCGTCACCCCAGCCATGAGCCAGGGGACAGTACTCAACTCGAATTTGGGACACGTTTCACATTTCACGTTTCACGTTTCACGTCGTTATGACGATCTCAAATAGCGAGCTTCAAGCAGTTCTGGCAACGGCGGCCTGTTGCCTCGTAATGGCATGCGGCCAGTCCAAGCCCGCTACCGCACCCGATCCGCGCATCCCCAAGCAAGTGCTGCCGGCGTCGAACCTTTTCGTTCTGGAGATGTCCGGGATTCCCCCGGAAGATTCGGTGGTCACCTTTCCGGTCAACCAGCCCCGGGTGGTAGTGGTCCGGCACGGTTCGCCCGACAATACCGTCTTCGCCGAGCTCAGCTTTCCCGACTCGGTCTTCTGGACCAAGGACGGCCCTGATTCGGTGACGGTGGTCGTGAGACCTCGCCCGGGCCTGTATGCGATGGATCTGGCCATGACGGTAATCCCCAACCGCGGGGCCACCATTCGCTTCAAGTATCCGGTGCACTTTATCGCCTCGCTGGACGCCGTGCAGAAGTACGGCAGCGTGGCGCGCTACGAGCGGGCCCTTTCGATCGGGATGCTGGCGGATGGACAGAATTACGCGTTACTCAATTCCCAGCGGCCGGCATCGGATAATCTCGAGGCTGCGCTTCCGGGGCCCGGGACGTATGTGGTTGCCGCACCGAGGTAGGTTTGGCCCTTCGATTGGCTAAGAGCGAAGCGCTGGTAGCTATCGACTCGGAGAGTCAGGCTCCTCGATGAGACCGACAACGGCACTGTAGCTCTTAGCTCTCAGCTCTTAGCCCCTATATTCTCGGGCCCATGTCCCTCACCGATTTTCTCTCGCTGGCAGCCCAACGCCCCGGCATGGTGCCCGTTACCCGGCAGGTCGTGCTCGATGGCGACACGCCGGTGTCGGCCTTTGCCAAGCTCCATCGCGGATCCTACGGCTTCCTGTTGGAATCGCTCGAAGGCGGCGAGCGGTGGGCCCGCTACACCTTTCTGTCCACCGACCCGCGTGAGGTCTATCGCTACCGCGGCCGCACCGTGGAGCGCTGGACCGGCAAAACCGGATGGTCGACCGTGACCACCGACCAGGCCCCGCTCGACCATATGGCGGCCACCATGCGCCGCTATCCCCCCGTCTCGCTTCCCGGCCTGCCGCGATTCACCGGCGGCGCGGTGGGCTACATGGGCTACGATGTGATCCGGACCATCGAGCGGCTGCCCAACTCGCCCAGAGACGACCGCGATCTTCCCGATGCCGTGGTCATGATCGCCGATACCCTGCTGGTGCTGGACAACCTGTACAACCGGGCCACCATCATTGCGAGCGTTGAAGTGGAACCGGGGCTTGATCGTTCTACGCTGGAAGCCCGCTACCAGGCTGCGGTCCAGCGGATCGATGACTGGCTCGCGCGTCTGGCCCGGCCATCCACCCTGCAGGCGTTGACTATTGAGCTCCCTGCGCCGATCCCGGCGACCACCTGCTCTACCCCCGACTCGCGCTATCGCGAGAGCGTGCAGCGGATCAAGGAATACATCACCGCGGGAGACACCTTCCAGACCGTCCTCTCTCGCCGGCTCGAGCTTGATGCGCCCGATCCCTTCCTGACCTATCGATATCTCCGGGCCCTGAATCCGGCGCCCTACCTCTACTTCCTCCACTGCGACGACATGCACGTGGTAGGCAGTTCACCCGAGGTGCTGCTGCGAGTGGAGGATGGCGAGCTGACCGTGCGCCCGATCGCGGGGACCCGTCCCCGGGGCAAGACTCCGGAGGAGGATCAGCAGCTGCAGGCCGAGCTGGAAGCTGATCCCAAGGAGCGGGCCGAGCATCTGATGCTGGTCGATCTGGGGAGAAACGATGTGGGACGGGTAGCCCAGTTCGGTACGGTCCGGCTGACCTCGTTCATGACCATCGAGCGGTATTCCCACGTCATGCATCTGGTGAGCGAAGTCAGGGGAACCCTTCGGCCGGAGCTCGATGCCCTGGCGGCGCTGGCCGCCTGCTTCCCGGCCGGAACCGTGAGTGGCGCGCCAAAGATCAGAGCGATGGAGATCATCGATGAGCTGGAGCCGGTCCGCCGGGGACCCTACGCCGGTGCGGTCGGCTATCTGGCGTGGGGAGCCAGAACCCTCGATACCGCAATCGCCATCCGGACCGTGGTGATACGGGGCAACCGCGCCTGGGTCCAGGCCGGCGGGGGGATCGTGGCCGATTCGGATCCTGAGGCCGAGTTCCGGGAGACCGAGGCGAAGGCCCGGGCGGTGCTCTCAGCTTTAGGGTTAGCTGGGACGAGGGCTGAGAGCTGAGAGCTATCGACTCGGAAAGCCGGCCCCTCGGAAAGCATTGCCCCGGGCTCAATAGCTATTAGCTCTCAGCTCTCAGCCCCAGTGGCCCATAGCCCCTAGCCCCATATATTTCCGACCCAATGACCTTCAAGCTCGTCTCCTTCACCGGCGATCAGGATTTCGAGCTGACCGCAGACCATCCCTATGTGGTTGGCCGCGCGGTGACGAGCGACATTCCGATCTTCGATCCCACCATCTCCCGCCGCCACGCCGAGCTTCGTTCGGTCAAAGGCGGGGTGCAGGTCCGCGACCTGGGCAGCTCCAACGGCACCTTCATCAACGGCACCCGGGTCACCGAAGGAATGATCGAGGCCAACGACTCGGTCACTTTCGGAAAAGTCGTGTTCCAGCTGAAATCGCTGGACGCCCCGGCCCGTCCGATCACCGCCTCCAGTCCCAGCGCCGGCGGCACCATCGTCAAGCAGGTGTCGATGAGCGGCGGGGTGCCGGCAGTCGTCATCGGTCAGGCCGCGGATGCCGCCGCCAAGGATGGAGCGGGACAGCTCAAGCTGGCCGGCACCAGCAACACCGAGCGGCAGGCCCGCAAGCTTTCCCTGTTGCTGGAGGTCTCCCAGAAGCTCTCCGGCGAACTTGACCTCGATAAACTGCTGGGCCGGGTGGTCGGCACCACCTTCGACGTGATGAACGTCGATCGGGTCTCGGTTCATCTCTCCACCGATACCGGCGATCTGGTTCCCCGGGTCTCCAAGAGCCGTCTGGGCGACGCGTCGGCCCAGCTGGTGCCGCGTTCGATCGCCCGGAAGGCGGTCGAAGAACGGGTCGCCATCCTGACCGACAACGCGGTGGCCGACGATCGCTTCAAGGGCGGGCAATCCATCATGCTCCAGAGTGTGCGGAGCGCGATGTGTATTCCGCTGATGGCGGGACCGGAACAGGTGCTCGGCATTCTCTACGTCGACAACCTCACCGCCACCAACTCCTTCGTGGACGAGGATCTCCAGTTCCTCATCGCCTTCGGCGGTCTGGCCGCGATCGCGATAAAAAATTCCCGGTTCGCCGAACAGATTCAGCGCCAGGCGATGGTGCGGCAGAATTTCGAGCGCTACTTCGCGCCCAATGTGGCGGCCGAAATTGCCCAGCAGCAGGGAGCGGTGAAGCTGGGCGGGGACAAACGGCCGGTCACCATTCTCTTCTCCGACATTCGCGGCTTCACCACGATGTCGGAGCATATGAGTCCGGAAGCCATCGCCGGCCTGCTCTCGGATTATTTCACCGAGATGGTCGATATCATCTTCGCCCACGGCGGTACGCTCGACAAATTCATCGGCGATGCCATCATGGCCCTCTGGGGCGCCCCCATTCCCCACGAGGACGATCCCGACCGGGCCATGCAGGCGGCGATCGCCATGCAGCGGGCCATCGCCGTGCTCAACAAGAACTGGGAGGATCAGGGTCGCCCGGGGATCAGCGTGGGCATCGGGATCAACTACGGCGAGACCTTCGCGGGGAACATCGGCAGTCACCTGCGGCTGGAATACACCGTGATTGGCGACGCGGTCAATGTCGCCAGCCGGCTCTGCTCCAACGCCCATGGCGGCGAAATCCTGATCAGCGATCCGCTCTACCAGGTGCTCAAGACCAAGCCGACGGTCAACGCCCGGGCCCCCCTGGTGGTGAAGAACCGGGCTCAAGCGGTATCGGTTTGGTCGGTGGTGGTGTAGGCGGCCGAGGAGCGGGCAGGCGGGCAAACAGCGGGCTAGCCAGAGATGATGTCGTCCCGAGTGCAACGAGGGACCTCAAAGGGTATGATTTGAGGTCCCTCACTGCGTTCGGGACGACACTCGTTGAGTTGAGCCCGCCCGCTACACGCCCGCTGTACGCCCGCTTATCGCCCGCTCTGTTTCCAGAACGCGATCCCGCCCGCCTGCTGCCCCACTTCGACCTCCGCTACTCGCTTCAATGCCGCCAGGTCCCAGATATCGACTTTGCCCGGCGCCGCACCCACCCCCTCACTGCTGATGAACCCGTAGCGTGAATCGGAACTGATCGCTACTCCGTGTGTGAGCGTGGTGCTCGACTTCTCCTGCAACACGCTGTTGCCGCTGGCGAGATCGAAGACCTGCACCCCCCCACCCTGTTTGAGACTCGCGATCAACAGCTTGCCATCGGGAGTGACGCCGAGGTTGTAGGGCCCGCGACCGGTCTTGAAGCGCCGGGTGATCTTCCAGTTGGCCCGGTCCAGCTCCACGATCTCGTCGGCCTTGTTGCAGGCGACGTAGACCCTGGATCCGTCGGCCGAGGGCTGAGCCCAGGTCGGTGAGCAGGTGGGCTTGGGCATGGCTGAATGGTCGGGAGTCGGGAGACGGGAGTCGGGAGACAAATGCCCCGCATGACTCCCGACTCCTGACTCCTGACTCGCGATCGCGATTGGCCCCTCGATCCCCGCAGCCAGCCCAAAGCGCCGGCTCACCGCGAAACTCCGGGTATCGATCTCCACCAGCTGATCATCCATCATGCAGGTCGAGTACTGCCACATCCCATCCGGGGTGACGCGGCTGCCATGGGGCATGGTGCAGGTTTCGGTCTGAGCCACTTCGGTGTTGTTGGGAGTGTAGATCACCGAGACCGACGAAGGCACCATCTTGCCATGCAGATTGAAATTCACCACGAAAGCGTACAGCCCGTCGGGTGTCAGGTCGATCGACGCGGGGAAATTGCCCAGGAAGATGCCCGGCCCGGCGAGGGTGTCGGGACCCAGCACATAACGCCAGTACTTGCCATCGGGCGAACCATGCCCGGTGGTCATGTGGAGGAACTTGCCGTCCCGCGAAATCTGCAGTCCGTGCGGGCCTTCCATTTCGGTCGCCGACTGACCCACCGGGATGGTCTTCTCCACCACGGCGCCACCTGGCCCGAACCTGATTCGGTGGATCAGGTCAGCCGACTCGGCCCCGACGTAGACCCAGTAGGTATCGGCGGGCGCGCGAGTCTGCGCCGAGAGTGAGGTGGCGAACGAGAGCGCAGCCAATGTCAGGATGAAACGGCTCGGCTTGCGGGCGGGTAGGGAAGGCATCAGTATCCGCTGTTGCTGGTGTTCCGGGTTGGCGCTTCCGAAAGCATCGAACATCCTTCTCCGGCCGAAATCTATCGGCCCACCGTGGAGCGGTCATGCAGAACCTAATTCGCCGCGCCGTGCCCGTCACGCTGATGAGCCTGGCCCTGGCAGCGGCACCAGCTTCGGCTCAGCAGGCTACTCCACCCACGCCGATCGCTCGGATGGTGGTGGAGCCGACCAGCCTGTCGCTGGAAGTCGGCCAGACAATACCGGTGAAGCTCACCGCCTACGATGCCAACGGCCAGGAGATCGCCAATCCGGCAATTCGGGTCAGCGCGCCCCGGAATGCGCTGCGGCTCTCCCCGACTTCGGTCACCGGCCTGACCGCCGGTGATTTCGAAATTGTAGTGACCGCGGCCGCGACCACCGGGAACACTCCGGTGATGGTAACTATTCCCGCCAAAGTGGGTTGGCCCGCTCTGCAGCGTCTGACTCTCGATGCCGATACCGATGCCCTCTTCACCGGTGTCACCCTGCCGATGTCGGTCCACGGATTCCACGCCGACAGCAGCGAGCGCCCGGCCCGGGCTCTCGCCGTGGAATGGCGCAGTTCCAATCCCTCAGTGGCCACGGTGGACAAGTTCGGGAACCTGACAGCCCACCGGCCCGGACCGGTGACGATCACTGCCGCCAGCGGCGGCAAGCAGATACAGCGTAAGGAAGTGGTGACCGCCAGCCCGATCCGGAGCCTCACGATCGATCTCGATCAGACCTCGCTCAAAACCGGCGACGTGGTGCATCTCAAAGCCACTGCGCGTCGAGCTGGCGGGGTACCGGTCAAGAATGTGCTGGTGACCTGGAGCTATACCTATACGCCGGACGATACCGTGGCCGCGCCGGGCGCGACCGGGGTGATCGACCGCGGACTCTTTGCCGCCGAAGTTCCCGGCCGCTACACCATCCTGGCCGAAGCCGCCGGGGTGACTGCCCGCCAGGTAGTGGAAGTGAAGCCCCGCGACGCCCGCCGCCGGATCAATCTGACCGGCCGGGGGTCGATCACCCACGTGCACACCTCCGATTTCTGGCCCTGGACCGGCAAAGACGGGAAGGACTATGCCCTGGTCGGCACCTGGGGCGGCGACGGCTGGGCCTATGTGATGGACATCAGCGACCTGGGCAACATGGTCCGGAGCGACTCGATCAAAGTCGACGCCAGGGTCATCAACGACGTGACGGTGTCTCCCGACGGTCGCTATGGGGTGCTGTCACGCGAAGGCGCATCCAACCGGGTGAACGGAGTGGTCCTGCTGGATCTCGCCAACCCGGCCCATCCCAGGATCGCCGCGACCTTCGATGAGCAGCTCACCGGCGGGGTCCACAACATGTTTGCCACCGACGATTACCTGTTCGCCATCTCGGGCGGTGATCGCTACGTGATCATCGACGTACGCGACATTTATCATCCCCGGTACGTCAGCGAATATGACCACCCCAACTCCCGGGTCCATGACGTGTGGGTCCGCGACGGAATCGCCTACTCCTCCGAGTGGGGAACCGGGGTTGTGGCGGTGGACGTGGGAAACGGGAAATACGGCGGGACCATCGAGAAGCCGGTGCTGATCGGGACTTTCCCCACCACCAGCGGTGCCACCCATGAGATCTATCCCTACGTCCAGAAGAAGACCGGCAAGGTCTATCTCTTCCTGGGCGATGAGATCATGTCCCGGGAAGGCCGGGTGTGGGAAGGCACTAACTATCTGCAGAACATCAATGCCAAGGGCGGGCCGCCCCAGACCTCGGCCGGCTACACCCATATCATCGACTTTACCGATCCCCAGCACCCCAAGAACATCGCCAAGTACCACCAGGAGGAATTCGGCTCCCACGACATCATCGTCGAAGATGATGTGATGTATCAGGCCTACTACGACGGCGGGCTGCGGGTGGTGGATGTTTCCGGCGAGCTGGTGGGCAACCTGGCCGATCAGCGGCGCGAGATCGCGGTATACAAGCCCTTCGATCCCAATGGCTACACCGCGAATGCGTCGTTCGTGATGAACGCGATGCCGTGGAAGGGACACATACTCTTTACCGACTTCAACAGCGGGCTCTGGTCGGCCAAGCTGGAGCAGAAGCCGGCCACGCCGTAGACCCGCGGATTTGGAGCGGATCTGATGTTCCGGCTCCGCAAGTACTATCTCGATCTGGTGACCCGAGACGGGACCGCGTTGATTGCCTACGCGGCCCGTCTCCAGTTTGCCGGGCTGCGGGTCGGCTACTCCTCGGTCCTGCTGGCCCCGGCCGATCAGCCCCCATCCGAGCGCTCCGTGCTGGACCGGCATCCTCTCCCCCGGGCAACCAACGGTACGCTGATCTGGAACTCGCCCGCCCTGGAGCTCTCCGGCCGTTGGGAGGGGCCCGCCCAGGAGATTCGCCGCACCCTGCTGCAAACCTCGGCGGGATCAATCCGGTGGAACTGCTCTCTGGCCCGGTCTTCCGCCACCGTGCAGGTAGGTGAGACGATCTACAGCGGCATCGGGTACGCCGAGTGGGTGCGCCTGACTATCGCCCCGTGGGATCTCCCCTTTCGAACCCTCCGCTGGGGCCGGCACGCTTCCTCCGAGCACGCGGTGGTATGGATCGCGTGGAGCGATCGGGAAGAGGCATCCTGGATCTGGCTCGACGGGAAGGAACAGCCGGAGGCAAACCTGGGCTCGGACGCAATCACCGGACTCGAAGGCGGGCTCACTCTCCAGCTGGGCCATCAGAGGGACATTCGCGATCGTCGGCTGCTGTCCGGTCTGGGCCAGACCATTCCCCGCCTGCTTCCGCTGGTGGGTGACCGGCTCTCCACCTTCCGGGAACACAAGCAGCTTGCACCCAGTGCCCTGATGAGCCACGGTACTCAGCTGGACCGGGGATGGACCATCCACGAAGTGGTGACCTGGTGACCCTGGTCGGCCTGCTGCACCGGATCCTCTATGGCGCACTGTTCGGGCTGGCGCTGCCGCTCCTGCTGGTTTCCTGGAGCGGAGCGGTCGGCCGACAGCTCCACCTTCCGGCGGTAACCTCGCTCCCGATCGGCACCGGACTGGTGGCGGCGGGAATACTCCTCTCAGTCGCCGGCGTAATCGGCCTCCTGCTGCACGGCAAAGGGCTTCCGATGAATGCCTTTCCTCCGCCGGTGCTGGTGCGGCAAGGCATCTTTCTCTGGCTGCGGAATCCGATCTACATCGGTGTGGTCCTGCTTTGCGCCGGTATCTCGATCATCACCGGCTCGGCGGCCGGCCTGTGGCTGGTCACCCCGGCGATGGCTCTCGGTGCCCTGGCGCTGGTCTGGGGCTATGAGCGTCACGATCTGGTCGATCGATTCGGCAGCGCCGCGCTGGATCCGCCCCGACTCTCATTACCCCGGAACCGTGAGGGGCCGCCCCATCCCACCGAACGGATCGCGACCTATCTCTGGGTCCTGATCCCCTGGCTGGTGGCCTACGCCGCGGTGCAGGCGCTGGGGCGTCCAGCCGATGCGTTCGTCACCACCTTGAGCGCCGAGCGGAACTGGCCGGTCCTTCAATGGACTGAGCTGTTGTACTTCAGCGCGTACCTCTTCATCCCGATTACCCCGTTGGTGATCCGCACCGCTCGCGGCCTCCGGGATTTCGGCTTGCAGGGGGCGGTCGCCACTGTAGTAGTAACGCTCTGCTGGCTGGTGATTCCGGTAGTGGCAGACAACCGGGCCTTCGATCCTGCGGGCTTCCCCGGGCAACTTCTCGCCTTCGAGCAACGCAGCTCGCGGGGGGTGGCAGCGTTTCCGGCTTTCCATGTCCTGTGGAGCCTGCTCGCGGCCCAGGCCTGGAGCAGCAACGCAGAAGCTGGCGGCACCGCGCGATGGCGCTGGGTCGGTTGGAGCTGGGCCACGCTGATCAGCCTCAGCTGCCTGACCACCGGGATGCACAGTATCATCGAAGTACTCAGCGCCGTGCTTTGCTATCTCCCGCTCCGCAATCTGGAGCGGAGCTGGGAACGGATTCGATGGGGCACGGAACGACTGGCCAACAGCTGGCGGGAGTGGCGGATCGGGCCGGTGCGGATCATCAACCACGGCATCTGGGCCGGGCTGGGCGCAGGCATCGGGGTGCTGGTGGGTGGAGCGGCGGCGGGGCCGAGTCGCTATCCCGCCATCGCCGGGCTGGGACTCGCGGTGCTGCTGGGAGCCGGCTTGGGAGCCCAGGCGCTGGAAGGCTCTTCCAAACTGCTGCGACCCTTCGGCTGGTACGGTGGAATGCTCGGCGGGGTGGTCGGAACCATCCTGATCTGGGTCTTCACCGAAATACCTCCGGTGGCGCTATTGGCCGCACTCTCGGTGGCCGCGCCCTGGATCCAGATATTGGGACGACTCCGTTGCCTGATTCAGGGTTGTTGTCACGGCGGTCCGGCTCACCCCGGACTCGGCATACGGTACCGGCATCGGCGGTCTCGAGTCACCCAGCTGACCGGGCTTTCCGGGATCCCGCTGCATCCCACACCGCTCTATTCGATCGTGGGCAACCTCATCATCGGAGTGCTGATGCTGCGGCTTCAGGTGCTGGGTGTCGCGGACTCGCTGTTGCTGGGTTTGTACCTGATGCTGGCGGGCTTCGCACGGTTCGTGGAAGAGTCGTATCGGGCCGAGCCCCAGACACCCATGCTCGGTGGACTGCGGATCTATCAGTGGTGCGCCCTGCTGTCGATCGCCGCCGGGCTGGTTTGCACCACCTTGCCCGGCAGTGGATCCCCGGCCGGCTTCATGCTGCCACCGGCTCCGCTGTGGTGGTACGCCGGAGGAATCGGTCTGCTATACACCATTGCGATGGGAGTCGACTTCCCGGGATCGAACCGGCGCTTTTCCCGGCTGGCGGCCGCCGACTAGCGGGCCGGCCGGCCGACCTCGAAGCGATAGGGCACCCCCGCCTCCTCCAGCAGCCTCAGCACCAGTCTCACCGGCAACCCCATCACTCCGAAGAAATCGCCGTCGATTCGCTCGACCAGGGCGGCGCCGTAGCCTTGAATCCCGTAAGCTCCCGCCTTGTCCATCGGCTCTCCGGTCGCGATGTAAGCTCGGAGAAAATCGTCGCTGCAGGGCCGGAAGGTCACTGCGGTGACGTCGGTCGCCTGGCGCACCTGACCCTTCGCCGCCAGAGCCACCGACGTGATCACCGAGTGACTCCTCCCTTGCAGCAGCCGCAGCATTCGCAGGGCATCCTCGGCGTCCAGTGGTTTTTCCAGCAGCTGATCGTCGAGCAGCACGGTGGTATCGGCGCCCAGCACCAGTTCGCCACCGACCGAGCTGGCCTTTTCCCGGGCCAGCCGTTCGGCGTAGGCGATCGGGGTTTCACCGGCTCCGCGGATTTCCGGGATGTGCGACGGCTTCACCTCGATGTCGAGACCGAGCATTTCGAGGAGCTGTCTTCGACGAGGGCTGGCTGAAGCAAGGGTAAGCAACATGATCAACCGGGCTCCCTGGTGACAGCGTGAAAAGTGAAATGTGAAACGGGGAGTGACTTTTCACTTTTCACTTTTCACCTGCGCCGCGGCATCTCGGTCGACGATCAGCGTGACCGGCCCATCGTTATGAATCTGCACCAGCATGTCGGCTCCAAACTCACCCGACGCCACGCTCACGCCGCGAGCCTTGAGTTGGTCCAGGAATCGCTGGTACAGGGGAATTGCCACCTCGGGACGAGCCGCGTCGATGAACGAGGGGCGCCGCCCCTTCTCGGAGTTGCCGTACAGAGTGAACTGAGAGATCACCAGCAGACTCCCACTCACCTCGCTCAGCCCCAGGTTCATCTTGCCTTCGGCATCGGTGAATAGCCGGAGTCCGATCACCTTCTCGGCCATCCAGTCCACCTCGGCCGGCGTGTCGCTATGGGTGAATCCGACCAGGAGACAGAACCCCCGGTCGATCGCACCGACGACATTGCCGGCAATAGTGACCGAGGCGCGGGTCACCCGCTGCAGGACGATTCGCATTGAGGCCTCCGGCCCCTATAGAGGGAATATCCCGCCCGGGGTTAGGTAAGCCGATACCGCACCAACGCGGCCGGGTTCCAGACAGCGCGATCAATCGAGCGCAGAAGATCACCACCCCTCTGAGACGCAGCAAGTGCAGATCTCCATACCCCTCCAGGCGGAGAGAAGCATCATGCCGCCTGCGTCACTGGCTCAATCACCCGTCCCGGGGTAGATAGCGGGGTGAGAAAGACGCGCCGCCGCTGGGAGCTGATCGGATTGGGCACCATCATCGCGGTGGTGGCCGGACTGTGGTTGCTCGATCGTAGCCTGGAGCGAATCCTCAAAGGCCAGATCGACGCCTATCTCCGGGCTCGCACCCTTCGGGTGGTGCAGTCCCAGGAGGGCAATGCGATCCACATTGACATTCCCGATCTGGACCTGAGCCTGATCCGCCGCCGATTGGTGCTCAAGGGTGTGAGGATCCAGTACAAGAAAGAGGAGGCCGGCCGGACCCGGCAGTTCGACGCAGCCTCGCCCCGTATTACCATCACCGGCGTTGACCTGACGGACGCGATCTGGCACCGCAACTTCCGGCTCGCCGGGGTCGCCATCACCACTCCGGTAATGTTTCACCTGGATGACGGACCCGCCGATACCGCCGGTGCCAGGACTACTCCCGGGGACACACTGCCACTCACCATTCCGGCCGCCGATTCTCTGCTCTATGGTATCGTAGCCAACTGGTTGCCCGATGCGGTCCGGGGCGGGCGAATCGGTTCGCTCCGGGTGGACAGCGCCACCATAACCTCGATGCTGATCCGCGGGCCCCAGGTCACCGTCGACTCCTCGGCGGCGCTCTCGCTCAGTATGCGGGGACTTCAGCTCGACAGCGCCCGTCACCGGATCTTCGAGCGGGCCAGGCTGTCGGTCGGGTACCTGATGCATGCCAAGCCCGGCATCGATGACAGTCTGGTGGTTACCGAAGGCGAAGTGACGGTCTCACCCGACGACACCACCTTTTCCATCGGGGAGCTCCACTCCGGGCCGCCCGCTACCGGTCATTCACTGCGCCTGCTGGGCGTCCGCCGGTCTCACGCGCGGCAGACCCTGACGATCGATTCGATGCGGTACGCCCCACCGGTACCCGACTCGATTTTTCTGAAGCTCGCTCCACCCAGAAGCACCAGGATCCGGCTGGCGGTGGACGGAATCAAGGTGCTGGGGTTGCGGCAGGAGAATGTCCGTCACCGCCGACTCACTGCCGGCGGCGTCTGGGTGAATCAAGCCGACCTCGATGTCCTGGCCGATCGGCGCGCGGTGGGCCCGCCCAGGATCAGAACTCTCTGGCCGGCACGTCTGGCCGGGTTCGACTGGGTGGTGGGAGCCGACTCGGCGGTCGTGGAGTCGGGAAAGATCCGCTACGCCGAGTGGCCGGCGGGCGCACCCAGGGCGGGCTACGTGGTCTTCGATAAGCTGCAGGCCCGTCTGCTCCACGCCACCAACGATTCGACTATCAACGACTCGCTGCCGCTGGTGATAGACGGCAAGGGGCGGTTGCTCGGCAGCGGAATGTTCGAGACCAGAATCCGGGTGAAGGTCAAGGACGGGCCACCCGAGTTCACCATGGAAGGGAGCATCGGCACCATGGCGCTCCCCAGCTTCAATACCTACCTCCTCCCCAACAACGGGCTGGAGATCACCGACGGTACCATGGATCGCACCACCTTCCGGTTCGCGGTGGCCAACCGGAAGGCCGCTGGCGAGATCCGCCCCACCTGGCACGATCTTAGTCTGCGCCTGGTCGATCCAGTCACGGGAAAGCAGAGTCTGGGAAAAAAAATCAAGAGCGTGGTCGCCCGGATGATCTCCAGGGACGACAACGCTCCTGAGAAAGACGGCACCGTCAGGCCGTACCAGATCGACTACAATGTTCCGCCGACCGACACCTTCTGGGGAATGGTGTGGCGCAGTCTGAGATCGGGGCTGATGAAAGCGATGAAGAATTGACGGCTAGGCGGTTAGGCGGTTAGGCGGCTTGTCAAACGGCGAATGGGTGAGTTCCTCGCGGATCTCACCCGTTCTGAGTTCAACCAGCCGCCTAGCCGCTTAGCCGCCTAGCCGCTTACTCCACCGTCACGCTCTTCGCCAGATTCCTCGGCTGATCCACGTTGCAGCCCCGCCGTACCGCCACGTAGTAGCTGAACAGCTGGAGCGGAATTACCGTCAGGATCGGGGTCAAGAGATCGAGGGTCTCGGGGATGGTGAAGGTCGCGGTGGCCAGACGATTGAGCTGGTCGTCACCCTCGGTCCCGATACCGATCACCTGACCGCCCCGGGCCCGCACCTCTTCCACATTCGAGATGATCTTGCCGTGGGTGCCGTCCTTCGGCGCGATGAACACCACCGGCATGTTCTCATCGATCAGCGCGATGGGACCATGCTTCATTTCGGCCGCGGGATATCCCTCGGCGTGGATGTAGGAGATTTCCTTGAGCTTGAGGGCACCTTCCAGGGCCACCGGGAAATTCACTCCCCGGCCCAGGTAGAGCGCATTGTTGGCCCGCCAGAACTGGTCGGCCAGCGCTTCAACTTCGGAGGCACGATCCAGAATGTTCTGCACCTGGCCCGGGAGGGCCCGGAGTGCCGAGATAATCTGGCGGCCCTGCAGAATGCTCAGGTTGCGGAGCCGGCCGAAACGCAAGGTGATCAGAGCCAGCGCGATAACCTGGCTGGTGAACGCCTTGGTGCTGGCGACACCGACTTCGGGACCGGCGTGCAGGTAGATGCCGCCATCGACTTCGCGAGCGATGGTGGATCCCACCGAATTCACGATACCGAGGGTCCGGGCCCCGCGGCGCTTGGCCTCACGTACCGCGGCCAGGGTATCGGCCGTCTCACCCGACTGCGAAATCGCGATGACCAGGGTCCGATCGTCCACCACCGGATTCCGGTAGCGGAACTCGGAGGCATACTCGACCTCGACCGGGATGCGGGCCAGCTCTTCCAGCATGTATTCGCCGATCAGCGCCGAGTGCCACGAGGTCCCGCAGGCGGTGATGACGATACGGTTGATCTGCTTGATGTCGTCGTCGGTCAGGTTGAGACCAGAGACCCGTGAGGTGCCTTCTTCCTCGAGCAGGTGACCCCGCATGGTGTTTCGCACCGTATCGGGCTGCTCGAAGATTTCCTTCAGCATGAAGTGGTCGTAGCCACCCCGCTCGATGGTGGCCAGGTCCCACTCGATCTGGGCCACCGGCTTCTCGATCCGGGTGGCCGCGAGATCGCGCACGTGATACCCGTTCCGGGTCAGTACCACCATCTCCCCGTCATCCAGGTAGACCACCGACCGAGTCTGCGAGAGAATGGCCGAGGCATCGGAGGCCACGAACCACTCACCGTCACCCACACCCACCAGCAGGGGCGAACCCTTGCGGGCCGCCACCAGTACATCGGGCTCCTCGGAGCAGATCACCGCAATCCCGTAGGCACCCTCGACTTCACGAAGGGCCTGGGCCACCGCTTCCTCGAGGTTCCCCTGATAGCACTCGCCCACCAGGTGAGCCAGTACTTCGGTGTCAGTTTCCGACTTGAAGGTGTGGCCCCGCTGCTCCAGGACTTTCCGGATGGCCCGGGCGTTCTCGATGATGCCGTTGTGGATCAGGGCAATACGCCCAGACTGATCGGTATGGGGGTGGGCGTTGGTCTGATTCGGTGGGCCGTGAGTGGCCCAGCGAGTGTGACCGATGCCCACGGTGCCCTTGGGAGTGCTCTCCCGGAGCAGACCCTCGAGCACACTGAGTTTGCCGGGCTGTTTGACCACCACCAGGCCCTTGCCGTTGATGACGGCGATGCCGGCGGAGTCGTAGCCGCGTTTCTCCAGGCGGCGCAGCCCTTCAATGAGGAGCGATGTAACCTGCCGCGGACCTACATAGCCGACGATACCGCACATGCGTGGACATCCTCAGTTCTGGAAGATCTCTCTGCAGGCTCCGACCAGCGCTTCTGCTTCCTGGGCGGTCGGGGCCTCGGCGATGAATCGGACGATCGGTTCGGTACCAGATGGACGGACGTGAACCCAGCGGTCCGACCATGCAAGCCTCAGTCCGTCGCGCAGATCCACGCTGGCATCCTTGAACCGTTCTCGGAGCCTCCCATAGACCGGAGCTAAGTCGTTGCCGCGAGGAGCTTTAGCTTTCACGATCTGGTATCGTGGCTGCTGCGCCACCAACTGAGAAATAGACTGTCCCGTCGCCGCCATCAAATGCAGGATGAATGCCACACCAACGGGGGCATCGCGGCCTATGTGCAACATAGGCAGAATCACCCCACCATTCCCCTCGCCACCAATCACCGCCTTCTCCGCGGCGATCACCCGGGCAACGTTGGCCTCGCCGACGGGTGCCCGTACAAACCGTGCCCCGCCCATCCTGGCGGCATCCTCAACGACCAACGAAGTACTCAGGTTGGCCACCACAACCTCATTTTCCGCCTTTCCGCCTTTCCGCCCTTCCGCCAGCATTGCCCTCACAGCCAAAGCCAGCGTGTAATCCTCCCCGATCGGCTCCCCCTTCTCATCCACAATCGCCAGCCGGTCGACATCGGGATCCACCGCGAAACCCACGGCGGCCTTGGTCTCCTTCACCAGTTTGGAGAGGTCGCCCAGGTTCTCAGGCAAGGGCTCGGGGGGACGGGGAAAGCGGCCGTCGGTCTCGGTGTTTATGGCCCGGACCTGACAGCCGAGTTGCTCCAGAAGCGGAGGGATGGAGGTACCGCCGGCGCCGCGGACGCAATCGAGCGCCACGGTGAAGCGTTTCGCCCGAATTTTCTCAAGATCGATCTGGGGAAGCTTGAGCACCTGATCCAAGTGGCGGGCGATGGCATCGCGGTCCTCCCGGACCTCGCCTACCCCCTCCCACCCGGTCCGGGCCGGGCCTGATTCGGCCAGGGCCCGCACCTTGGCTCCGGCATCGCCATCCAGAAAAATCCCGTCGGGCCCAACCAGCTTGAGAGCATTCCACTCAATCGGATTGTGGCTGGCCGTGAGGATCAAGCCGGCGCCGGCGTGATGGTACTCGACAGCCAGCTGGACCGTGGGAGTGGGCGCCACGCCCACGTCGATCACCTGCACTCCCACTGACATGAGACCCGCGGTCGCGGCCCGGGCGAACATCGGTCCGCTGGTCCGGGCATCCCGTCCCAGCACCACTGTCGGTTTGCCATTGGCCTTGGCCCAGGCGCCCAGTGCGGCGGCGTGACGGGAGACGAGTTCAGGCGTGAGGTCTTTTCCGACGATGCCGCGCATGCCGGAAACGGAGATCATCAGGGTGTCGGACATGGGGGAAAGCTAGCGGGCTTGGAGCGGGCGTACAGCGGGCAGGCGGGAGGCGGAAGAGGCGGAAAAAGTACGGGCGACCCAACGGGTCGCCCGTGCACTTCCGCCGCTTCCGCCCTATTTCCCCACCAGCAGATGCGCCGGGTCGGGAAACTCGGCCCGGAACGCCTCGACCACATCCTTGTCGAAGTGGGAACCGGAGCAGCTCCGCAGTTCCTCGAAGGCAGTGGTCGGAGCCAGGGAAGTACGGTAGGAGCGATCGGTGGTCATGGCATCGAATGCGTCGGCCACAGCCACGATGCGGGCGGCCCAGGGAATCCGGTTCCCCTGCAGGTGATCGGGGAAGCCGGCCCCGTCGACCCGCTCGTGATGGGAGCGGACGATCGAAAGCACGGTCGGATTGGCCCGTGAGAGCGGGGCCAGGATCCGTTCGCCCAACACGGTATGCTCGGTGATGTGGGTGAATTCATCGGCGGTAAGCGGACCCGGTTTTCTCAGGACCGCTTCCCGGGTTCCGATCTTGCCGATGTCGTGCAGCTCGGCGCCGAGCTTCACGTCTTCCAGGGCCTGGCCGGTGAATCCCATGCGTTCGGCGGTCTTGAGCGCGTAGTGACTCACCCGGCTCGAGTGGCCCCGGGTGTAGGGATCCTTGGCATCGAGCGCCTGGACCAGGGTCTGAACCCCTTCCAGGAACAGCTCTTTGAGCCGCTCGGACTGCTGATCGACCAATCGCTCCAGATTCTGATGGTAGAACCGATTCTGCAACAGCAGATCGCGCTTCTCCAGGGCTCGCTGGATCCGGGAGCGGATCTCCCCGAGCAGGGCCGGCTTGGTGATGTAATCCAGGGCGCCGGCCAGCAGGCACTCCACCGCGGTCTCGGCTTCCCTCACCCCGCTCAGCATCACCACCGCCATGTCGGGATAACGGCGCCGGGTTTCCCTGAGGAGTTGCAGCCCGTCGATCCCCGGCATGCTGACATCGGAGATCAGGAGGGGCACTTCCCCCACCTGGTCGAGGATCCCCAGCGCTTCGGCCCCGGAAGAGGCCTGGATGCAGGAAAGACCCATCGCCTCGAGGACGTGGGCCATGGCCTGACGTACGTCAGGGTCGTCATCGACCAGCAGGCAGACGGCGGTCTGGGTCAGGGACGACGGAGGAATCTCTGTCTGGTAGCCCGCGGCGGTCGCAGCTGAGATGTCACCGCGCCGTCTTGATGGGGGAAGCGAAGTCACGACTGAGTGTCGCTCTCCTCCCGAACCCGTGGCGGTGACTCAAGTCACCATCACCCAGTGTATCGCTTCTTACACCGGCAAAGGCAATACAGCCGGATTGGGGAAGGCGGCCTGAAAAGCTTTCACCACCTCAGGATCGAAGTGACTGCCCATGCAGCGGCTCAACTCTTCGAACGCCGCTTCGGGATTGCGGGAGGCACGGTAGGCCCGGTTGGTCGTCATGGCATCGAAAGCGTCGACCACACAGACGATCCGGGCTTCGATGGGGATCTGGTCGCCGGCCAGCTTGTCGGGGAAGCCCCGCCCATCCATCCGTTCATGGTGGTGCCGGACGATCCGCAGCACCGCGGGAGTCTCCCGGGCCAGCGGGGCCAGGATCTTCTCTCCCAGAGTGGTGTGCTCGGTGATGTGAGCGAACTCTTCATCGGTGAGCGGACCGGGCTTGTTGAGTACCGCTTCCCGGGTTCCGATCTTGCCGATGTCGTGAAGTTCGGCGCCCAGCCGCACTTCTTCCAGCCGCTCGCCGGTGAAGCCCAGCCTGACCGCGGTGGACGCGGCATAGCGGCTCACCCGCATCGAGTGACCGGAGGTATAGGAGTCCTTGGCTTCCAGCGCGTGAGCCAGGGTTTGGACTCCCTGGAGGAACAGCTCCTTGATCCGGCTGGCCTGCACCCGGACCCGGAGTTCCAGGTTCTTCTGGTAGAACCGCTTCTGCAGCAGCAGGTCGCGCTTTTCCAGCGCCTTGGCCACCCGGGCCCGGACCTCTTCCAGCAGGGCCGGCTTGGCGATGTAGTCGAGCGCGCCCCGATCGAGACAGGCCACCGCGGTCTTCACTTCGGCCACACCGGAGAGCATCAGCACCGCGGTATCGGGGTAGCGCTTCTGGACTTCCTCCAGCAGCTCGAGACCCGACAGTCCCGGCATGTTCACATCGCTGATGATCAGCGGGACCTCGCCTTCGGCGCTGAGCAGATTCAGCGCTTCGTGTCCGTTCTCGGCCTGCAGCGGAGCCAGACCCAGCGCTTCGGTGACTTTGGCAATGCTCTTACGCACCGCCGGATCGTCATCCACCACCAGACACCGGGGTGCCAGAATCTTCGGTTCGGCCCGTTCAGCCAGACTTTCCACCTGCATCATTCCTCCTGGCCTGATCCGGCCGACGTTGCATTGCCTTGCTCCCTGCCAGACGCTCCCCTAACCTTCCCGCGACTCTCACCCTGCCCTGGATGACCCGGATTCTCGATCATCAGCCCGATCATGGGTTCGCGACTCGTGCGGTTCACGCCGGTCCCCTGCCCGATCCCCTGAGTGGCGCGGTTATGCCACCGATCTATCAGACTTCGACCTATGCCCAGGAGGGTCTTGGTCGACACAAAGGGTACGAGTACGGCCGGACCCAGAATCCCACTCGCGAAGCGCTCGAACGCGCGGTCGCCAGCCTCGAGCAGGGCACTTACGGTTTTGGGTTCGGCTCCGGGCTGGCCGCGCTCGACGCCATCCTGAAACTGTTTTCCAGTGGAGACCACATCGTCTCCGGCGAAAACCTCTACGGCGGATCGCACCGGCTGATGGAGCGGGTCTACTCCCGCTTCGGCCTGACCTTCACCTTTGTCGACATGCGGGACCCGGCCCGGGTCGCGGCCGCCATCACTCCGGCGACCAAGCTGGTGTACTGCGAGACTCCAACCAACCCGATGATGTTCCTCGCCGACCTCAAGGCGATCGCGGACATCACCCAGGCTCGGGGTCTGCTCCTCGCGGTCGACAACACCTTCGCCACGCCCTACTTCCAGCAGCCCCTGGTGCTGGGCGCCGATATCGTGCTGCACTCCACCACCAAATACCTCAACGGACATTCCGACATGGTCGGCGGCATGCTGGTGGCTCGCCGCGATGATCTGGCCGAGCGTCTGGGGTTTCTCCAGAACGCTTCCGGCGGCGTGCCCGGCCCGATGGACTGCTGGCTCTGCCTCCGCGGGCTCAAGACCCTGGCGCTCCGGATGCAGCGCCACGACGCTACCGGTCGCGAGATTGCGGGCTGGCTCAAAGGCCACCCGAAGGTGAAAAAGCTCTACTATCCCGGCCTGCCCGAACACCCGCAGTACGATCTCGCCCGCCGACAGATGAGTGGCTTTGGCGGCATGATCTCGGTTGAGCTCGGCGATCCCGCCCTGGCTCGACGGGTAGTGGAGCGCACCCGCATCTTTACGCTGGCCGAGTCGCTCGGCGGGGTAGAGAGTCTCATCGGTCATCCGGCGAGCATGACCCACGCTTCCGTACCAGTCGCGCTGCGCCAGTCCATGGGTCTCACCGACAGCCTGATCCGGCTGTCGTGCGGCATCGAAGAGCCGGCCGACCTGATGGCCGATCTCGAGCAAGCGCTCAGCTAGTCCCAAGTGCTTGTCATGGTTCAACATGAAACCGCCTCCGGAACCAGGCGTACGGACCTAGTCCCTATCGCGAGTATCTCATGACCATGCCTGCTCCGCGCCCCCGGCGCACCTTCCCCGACATCGCTGCGGTCTCCTGGGAACACCCAGCCGACCGCGCCGCCCTGCAAACCCTGCGTTCCGTACCTGGCTTCGAAGAAGTGACCAAGAAGATCCTGGCCTTCATCGGTGGCGAACGGGGGATCCGGCTCCTCTTCCAGGCCAACGCGGTCAAAGTCGGCCCGACCCAGTTCCCCAAGCTCTGGACTACCCATGTCGAGGTATGTACGACTTTCGACTGGCCTGAAGTCCCCGAGCTGTATGTCTCTCAGACACCTGTGTTTAACGCCGGCGCGTACGGAGTAGACCACCCATTTATCGTCCTTCACTCCGCTGCACTTGAATTACTCGACGAGGACGAGACCCGCGCCCTGCTGGCCCATGAGTTAGGCCATGTCATGAGCGGACATGCGTTTTACCGCACCATTGCGGCGATCATCATGCTGGTAGGGACCCGGCTCCTTCCCTTCCTCGCCGGGCTGGTCATCCTCCCCATTCAGCTGGCCTTCCTCGAGTGGTCCCGCAAGTCGGAGCTTTCGGCCGACCGGGCCGGACTGCTGGGATGTCAGGATGTCGGGGTGGCCCAGAGTCTCTGCATGAAAATGGCCGGCGGGGTCCGGCCACCGATGATGGACGGCCAGCTCGATCTGGACAGCTTTGTGGTCCAGGCTAACGAGTACGCCAACAGCAACGAGGGCTTCGACATCTTCTACAAGGTGGTGGCGACCCTCGGCCTCACCCACCCAATGCACACGGTGCGGGCTGCCGAATTGCAGCGCTGGATCCAGACCGGGGATTACGACCGGATCATGCGGGGCGAGTATGTGCGTCGCGGTCCCGAGGGAGCCCAGGCCCGCCCGCTCAAGGACGACCTGAGCGCCGCCGGTGACTATTACGCCAACGCGGCCAAGGAGACCTTCGGCCAGGTAGTCGACGCGGCCAAGAAGGCCGGCAGCCGGGTGGGAGAAGCCTTCAAGCAGGCCAAGCAGTCGTGAGGATTCTTGTCGTGGGGGGGGGCGGCCGGGAGCACGCCCTCCTCTGGTCCCTGAAAAAAGAAGATCCCAAGGCAGAGCTCTACTGCGCTCCCGGCAATCCAGGCACCGCTTCCCTCGCCACCAATCTCTCGATCGCCGCCACCGACATCGACCGCATCGCCGATGCGGCCGATGCCTATGGCATTGACCTGACGGTCGTCGGTCCCGAGATCCCGCTCGCGATGGGATTGGCCGACCGGCTGCGGGCTGAAGGCAAGGCGGTGTTCGGGCCTAACCGCGCCGCGGCCGAGATCGAAGCTTCCAAGGCCTTCGCCAAAGAAGTGATGACCAGCGCCGGCGTCGCCACCGCAGGCAGCCGGGCGTTCACCGATCTGGCCCAGGCCGAGCAATACGTCGCCGGTCATTCCGAGCCGCTGGTGGTGAAGGCGTCGGGGCTGGCAGCCGGCAAGGGCGCGGTGGTCTGTAACACCCGGACTGAAGCTCGAGCCGCGCTCCGTGAGATGCTGGGTGAGAAGAAGTTCGGTGAGGCCGGCAACGTGGTGGTGATCGAAGAGTTCATGCCCGGTGAAGAACTCTCGGTCTTTGCGGTGACTAACGGCGAAGGCATCGTACTTCTCCCCGCGGCCCAGGATCACAAGCGTCTGGGAGAGAAGGATACCGGCCCTAACACTGGTGGGATGGGGGCCTACAGCCCGGTGGCCATGGCGACTCCCCGGCTGCTCGATCGGGTCACTCGCGAAGTACTGGCCCCGACCCTCGCCGAAATGGCTCGCCGGGGAGCCCGATACAACGGCGTGCTCTATGCCGGGCTGATGCTCGGCCCCGACGATTCGATCAAGGTGGTCGAGTTCAATTGCCGCCTGGGAGATCCTGAGACCCAGGCAGTTCTTCCCCTGGTTGAGAGCGGCCTGACAGAATGTCTCTATCGGGTGGCCCGCAACGAAGCACCTTCAGGGATCAAATTGTCCCGTGCAGCAGCGGTTACTACCGTACTTGCCGCAAAGGGATATCCGGAGAACCCCGAGAAGGGTGCAGCTATCACGCTGCCTAACCAGCTCCCCGCCGGGGTGACAGTTTTTCACGCCGGCACCAGCCTCGATGCCGGGGGTATTCTGCGTGTGAATGGCGGACGGGTGCTCAACGTCACCGCTGTGTCCACGACTTTTGCTGAGGCACAGGCGAAGAGCCGGGCGGGAGCCGAGTCAGTGCAGTTCAGTGGTAAGGTGTACCGGGGAGACATTGGTTGGAGAGAAGCAGCCCGGCAGATCGGGGACCACCACGCCGAAGGCTGCCGTGTCGGTC
>CAZOES010000026.1:0-708 GCA_964578865.1 uncultured Gemmatimonadaceae bacterium
AAGGCCAGCAGATACGCCACCCCAATCGAGAGTCCGAAAAGGCCCGTCCGATAGTGCATCTCGGCCTTGACCGATAGCGCTTCCATTCCCGCGTAGTGCATCGTGCCGATCGCGACTGCCAGCGCGAGACTCGCGCCTGCCATACGGCGCAACGAGACACTTTTCCGGCTCATCACCTGCAGCGCAACCGCACTGCCGATGATCGCCGGGAGGGCCGAGGCGAGGGTGATCCACGGATGGTAAGTGACCGGCAGGGGAAGCCGGAACGCCAGCATTCCCAGGAAGTGCATGGCCCAGATACCCGAGCCCAGCACGGTGGCTCCAGACCAGAGCCACATCCGGCGAGACTGCGAGCTGCGGGAGTCGACGATGCGGTCGACCACCGCCCACGCGGCGAAGGCGGCCAGGATCGCGATCAGCACTGAGAGCAGCACCAGATCCGCCGAGTACTGAGCGAGGAGTAGCGACTGAAGATCCGACGGATCGTGGAAACGCCAGAACTCAAACCACGAGAGATCGAGGAGCATTTGGGGTCGGTCGCAGGGTCAAAAGCTGGTCAGCCTTCCTTATTGTCGTCCGATTTCCCCACTGCTTCAGCCCGGGTTTGTTCGAGGATGATGAGTCGATCGTGAAGGCTTCACGAACGGGTTTGCCCTGTCCGAATATCGACCGAAACGAGCCTGAAACCATTGTGAGCCCTTGATCGTC
>CAZOES010000026.1:718-36116 GCA_964578865.1 uncultured Gemmatimonadaceae bacterium
AAAGCTGGTCAGCCTTCCTTATTGTCGTCCGTTTAGTTCTCTGCTTCAGCGCCGAAGTGTTCGAGGTTGGTGTCTGGATCGTGAAGGCTTCACAATTGCCTTTCCCGAATATCGGCCGAAGTGGCCATGAAACCATTGTGAGCCCTTGATCGTCACATCTTGACAGTCAAGATGAGAGACGGGTATTCTCGCTCGAGGAACTCTCATGGAGGGGCTGCGCGTGGATCAGACCAATACCGATGTCATCCAGGGCACACTGGACATGCTCATTCTCAAGACCCTGAGCCTCCAGCCGCTTCATGGGTTCGGCATTGCCCGCCGGATCGAGCAGGTTTCTAAGGGGACCTTCAAGGTCAATCCCGGCTCGCTGCTCACCGCGCTGAAGCGGCTGGAACGATCTGGCTGGCTCGACTCCGAATGGCGGGATACCGAGAACTCCCGTCGAGCCAAGTTCTACGCCCTGACCCGAGCCGGCCGGAAACAGCTGGAAGTGGAAACGACCGACTGGACCCGGCGGGCCAATGCCATCGCCCGGCTGCTGACCTCGGAGAGCTGATCATGTCTGTCTGGCGGCAACTGCATCGCGGGGTGCTCCGGTTCACTCGGCCGGATTCGGTCGAGCGGGAGACAGCCGACGAAGTAGCGCATTACCTGGAGCAGGCAACTGCGGCTCACCTGGCTGAGGGGATGACCCTGGAGCAGGCGCGGAGGTGCGCCCGGCTGGAGTTGGGTGGTGAGGTACAGACTCGGGAAGCGGTTCGCGACTACGGCTGGGAAAATCTGGTGGAGAGCGTCTGGGCCGATCTTCGCTTCGCGATCCGACGGCTTCGGTCGGAACCAGGGTTCACTGCCGTCACCGCCACGATCCTTGCCATCGGGATTGGGGCGAGCACAGCGATCTTCAGTGCGGTGAATCCCATCCTCTTCAAGCCGCTTCCCTATCCCGGTGCTGAGCGGATCGTGGGCGTCTGGGACGTGGGGCAGGACCGGGAACGGGTCGACGTGACCTACGGCAGCTTCGAGGAACTTCGGGTTCGCGCCGGCTCGCTCGAAGCCCTCTCGGTCTTCAAGTCATGGCAACCGACCCTGACCGGACCTGCCGAGCCGGAACAACTCGAAGGGATGCGAGTGTCGTGGCAGTATTTCCGGGTGCTGGGGATGGCGCCGGTGCTGGGCCGTAACTTCGAGTCCAGTGACGATGCTGCGACGGCCAATCCAGTCGTCATCATGAGTGACGGTCTCTGGCGCCGCCGGTACAACGCCGATCCCGCCGTGATCGGAAGGCAGATCGAGTTCGGGGACCGGGTGGCCACTGTGATCGGCGTGCTTCCGAGAGGCTTTCAGAACATCCCGGCCCCGGGGGCGGAAGTGTGGCTCCCGTTGCAGTACGACCTGACTCAGGGTCGAGCCTGGGGTCATCATCTTCGGATGATCGCTCGGGTCAAGTCCGGTGTGTCGGTAGAGCAGGCCGGCCGCGAGCTGAACCAGCTGGCCCGACACCCGGTCCCCGAGTTCGCCCGGGTGCCCTGGGCGACCATGGAAAACGGACTGCTGGTCAATCCGTTCCAGCGGGATGTGACCAGCGCGGTGCGCCCGGCGCTGCTGGCGGTGATCGGAGCAGTGGGACTGGTGCTGATCATTGCCTGTGTCAATGTGATCAATCTGCTGCTGGCTCGGGGCGTTCGGCGCCGCGGCGAGTTCGCGGTTCGGGCAGCGCTCGGCGCCGGACGACTACGCCTGGTACGGCAGCTGCTCGCCGAGCATCTGCTTCTGGCTCTGCTTGGCGGAGTCCTGGGTCTTGCTGTTGCTATCGGAGGGGTGCGGGCGCTGGTGGCGTTGAGTCCGGCCGGGTTGCCCCGGTTGGAGGCCATCCGGGTCGATGGAATGCTCTTTGTCTTTGCCCTGGGAATCACCCTGGTGACCGGGCTGGTTTTCGGATCGATCGTGGCCTTTCAGGCCTCCAGCGAATCTCCTCAGGGCACGCTGCACCTGGCGGCCAGACGGTCGATTGGGGGGCAACGCCGGGCCCGGGCCCTGCTGGTGGTGACCCAGGTCTCTCTCGCCCTTATGCTGCTGGTAGGCTCAGGGTTGCTGCTGAGAAGCCTGCAACGCCTTATCGCGGTCGATACCGGGTTCGAGCCGTCCCACCTCCTGACTCTCCAGATTCAGACCTCCGGCAATCGTTTCTCCAGCGATACCACAACGTATCGTTTCTTCCAATCGGCGGTGGACGCGGTGGGTGAGCTGCCGGGTGTCACCAGCGCGGCACTCACCAGTCAGTTGCCGCTGAGCGGAGACCTGGATCTTTACGGCACCCAATTCCTGCCGGCGCCGGCTAACGACCAGGGCGAAGTCCGGGGCACTTTCCGCTATGCCGTCAGCCCCGGGTATTTCGAGACCATGGGTATTCCGCTCCGGCTGGGAAGAGTCCTGGGCCCGGACGATCGCGCCGGTGCGCCCCGGGTTGCGGTGATCAGCGAGTCGTTGGCCCGGCGTCGGCTGCCGGGACAGGATCCGATCGGGAAACAGCTGCGGATCGGCGACGGGGAACCTTATACCGTGGTCGGAGTGGTTGGAGATGTGCGCCAGCTTTCGCTCGCGCTCAGCGAGGCCGATGCGGTGTATGTCAACCCGGAACAGTGGCGGTATGCCGAGTCCCGGCTCTCGATGGTAGTGCGGACCCAGGGCGACCCGGCCGAGATGTTCGGCCGGGTGCGCCAGGCGATCTGGTCGATCGACAAAGATCAGGCCATCGTCCGGACCATTACCATGGACGGGCTCATCGCCCGGACTGCGGCGGAGCGGCGGTTCACCCTGATCCTGTTCGAGGCCTTTGCCATCGTCGCCCTGATTCTGGCCGCGGCGGGTATCTACGGGGTGCTCTCCGGCAGCGTAGCCGAGCGGACCCGGGAAATCGGAGTGCGCGCGGCGCTGGGTGCGTCGCGCCAGAGTATCCTGCGCCTCATCCTTGGGCAGGGCATGAGTCTGACGGGACTGGGAATGGCGATCGGTGTTGCCGGAGCCATCGCAGCCAGCCGCTTCATCGCAGCCATGCTGTTTGGTATTTCGGCGCTGGACCCGCTGACCTACCTTGGCGTGATCGGGTTGCTGGCGGGAGTGGCAGCGCTGGCCTGCACCATTCCAGCGCTGCGGGCGTCAAAAGTGGACCCGGTTACCACGTTGAGATCGGAATAGCGTGAGACGGGAGACGTGAGACGTGAGACGTGCTTAAATCTAGTATCTCACGTCTTACGTCTTACGTCTCCCGTTCATTGAGCGTCGTGAAAAATGATTCCCATCGTGTGTCTCCGCCCCGACCGGATCCGGCTCACCCCATGACGCAGATTCACCCGGTAGGTGCCGCGGGTACCCTGGACCGGCCGGTGATGAACCGCGAAGGCCACCGCGTCTCCCTGTCTCAAGGGAATCACCTCCACCCGTGACTGCATTCGCGGGCGCTGCTCGGTCAGTACAAACTCCCCTCCAGTGAAGTCCCGTCCCGGCTCCGAGAGCAGCACTGCCACCTGAATGGGAAAGACGTGCTCCCCGTAGAGATCCTGGTGCAGGCAGTTGAAGTCCTCCGGCTCATACTGTAGAAGCAACGGGGTCGGCCTGGTCTGGCCAGCGGCATGACACCGTTCCAGAAACTCGGCGTGACTCGCGGGGTAGCGCACCGGGATGCCCATCGACTGGTTCCACCGATTGGCAAGCGGTGCCAGCCTGCGATAGAGCGAGGTTCGCAGTTGGCTGATCAGACGGGGCAACGGATAGGAGAAGTACTTGTACTCCCCCCTCCCGAAGCCATGACGTCCCATGACGACTCGGCTGCGGAAGCCACGGTCTTCCGGATAGAGCACGGCAATCGAGGCGCATTCCGCCGGGCTCAGCAGCTGATTCAGCACCGCGCCCCCCCGGGTATCCAGGTCGGCCGTAATCCGGGCCCAGTCGAGACTGATCGCGGATTCCGGTTCGGCGATGGCAGTCATGCGGCACCTTCCCGCTGCAGCAACGCCCGCTTCCGCTCTAAGCCCCAGCGATAACCGGTGAGTGACCCATCGGCCCCGATTACCCGATGGCAGGGTATGGCCACCGCGATCCGGTTGCTGGCGCAGGCGCGGGCTACCGCCCGCACCGATTGAGGTGCGCCGATACGCCGAGCCACTTCGCTGTAGCTGGCGGTATGGCCGGAGGGAATCTCTTGCAGTGCCCGCCAGACCCGCTGCTCGAACGGAGTACCCCGCATATCGAGCGGGAGCTCCAGCCCCAGCGCCGGGTTCTCGATGAACCGGGCGACCAACGTCAGCAGCCGAGCAACCTCGGCATCCCCTTCGATCAACGAAGCATCAGGGAAGAGCCGTTGAAAGCCAAAGCTCAGCTCTTCCGGGCTATCGCCCAGTTGAATCGCCGAGATCCCCGGTTCACTCCAGGCCACCAGTAGCGCGCCCAGTGCGCAGGATCCTACCGCGTAGCGCAGGTCGGTCCGGACAGACATCGGGCGCAGTGTGTTCGAAACCATTGCCAGCTCCTTGTTGAAGGCTCGGTGCTGGTGTCACTCTACGATTATCACCGGGTCCTGGCACTCCGATTCTTGCGCCGGCATGGCATTACCTTCCCGATTCACTCTCTCGGAACCCAGCAATGAGCGGCGTCCCCAGCACCATGATGGCCATCCGGATCCACTCCCCGGGCGGGCCGGAAGTACTGCAGTTCGAGAATATCCCGGTTCCAACTCCCGCCGCCGGTGAAGCGCTGGTAAAGCTCGAGGCGGCCGGGATCAACTTCATCGACGTTTACAAACGGACCGGGCTCTACAAGGTCCCGCTTCCCGCCACGCCGGGTGAAGAAGGGGCTGGAACCGTGGTGGCGACTGGTGCCAACGTCTCCGATATGAAGCCCGGCGACCGGGTTGCCTGGGCCGGGGTGATGGGTTCCTACGCCGAATACGCCGTGGTCCCGGCGGCCAAGCTGGTTCCGCTTCCCGCCAAGGTGACCGCGTCTCTGGGCGCGGCGGTGATGCTGCAGGGAATGACGGCCCATTACCTGGCCACTTCGACCTATCCGCTCAAGCCGGGCGATCGCTGCCTGGTCCACGCCGCGGCGGGTGGAACCGGGCTGCTGCTGACCCAGATCGCGAAGAAGCGGGGCGCCTTTGTGATCGGTACGGCGGGCTCCGACGAGAAAGCCGCTCTTGCCAAGGCGGCTGGAGCGGATGAGGTGATCGTCTACAGCCGGCAGGACTTCGTGGCCGAAGTAAAGCGAATCACCAATGGAGCCGGTGTGAATGTGGTCTATGACTCGGTGGGCAAGAGCACGTTTCTGCCTGGTCTGGATGTGATTGCGATGCGAGGAATGATGGTCCTGTTCGGCGCATCCAGCGGGCCGGTCGCTCCGATCGATCCCCAGCTGCTCAATCAGAAGGGCTCGCTGTTCCTGACCCGCCCGACCATGCATCACCATACCGCGACTCGGGGGGAGCTGCTCCAACGGGCCGGGGATCTGTTCAACTGGATTGCGGCCGGTCAGCTGAACGTACGGATTGGCGCCGAGTTCCCGCTGGGTGAGGCCGCGGAGGCCCAGAAAGCGCTGGAGGGACGCCGGACAACGGGGAAGGTCCTTTTGATGATGTAAGGTTGGTGAGAGGTGAAAAGTGAAGAGTGAAACGTGAGGTGTAATACCGGAGAGGGGGAGAAGTGAACCGATTCCGCATCGGTTTCCGTATGGCGCGCCGGCCCTCCTTCGGTCTCCTGTCCCGGAGTTTCGCAATGCAATGGCGTTCAACCGCGCTGGTACTGGCGTGTCTGCTCGCAGGCTGTAACCGGGAATCGGCTCCCGATCCGGCCGGGCTCGACGCGGTGGCAACCCGATACGTCCGGCTGGCGCTGGCGATGGGGCAGCACGACGGCAACTACATCGACGCCTATTACGGCCCCGATTCGCTCAAGGCGTCGGTCGAGCGTGCCAGGCTGGGGCTGGCCGAGATCCGAGCTCAGGCCGAGTCGCTGCTCTCGATACTGGGAGACAGTGTGCCGCCTTACGCGGATACCCTGGTGCGGTACCGGCACAGCTATCTCGATCGGCAGCTGAGTTCAATGGTCGCCCGGGCCAGGATGCTGCAGGGCGAGAAGCTCAGCTTCGATGAGGAAGCCGAGGCGCTCTACTACGCCAAGCCTCCCAGCTACAGCGATGCCCACTTCGACTCGCTGCTCACCCGGCTCGACTCGCTCATTCCCGGGCGGGGCTCACTGGCCGACCGTTACCGGACCTTCCACGCCAAAGTGATGATTCCCTCGGCCAAGGTCGACACCGTCTTCAAGACGGCGATCGCCTCTTGCCGGGCCCGAACTATGGCCCACATGAAGCTGCCGGAAGGAGAGCGGTTCGATCTCGAGTACGTGAAGGGCACTTCGTGGAATGCTTACAACTGGTACAAGGGGCAGGCTACCAGCCTGATCCAGGTCAATCTCGATTTTCCCATTCCGGTGGAGCGGGCCGTCGATCTGGCCTGTCACGAAGGTTACCCCGGACACCACGTCTACAACGCCAGTCTGGAACAGGCGTTGGTCAGAGACAGAGGCTGGACCGAGTTCGAGGTCTATCCGCTCTTCAGTCCCCAATCGTTCATCGCTGAAGGAAGTGCCAACTTCGGAATCGACATGGCTTTTCCCGGGGCCGAACGGACCAGCTACGAGCGGGACTCACTCTTTCCGCTCGCCGGGCTGGATCCGGCTCTAGCGGAACAGAACTCGCAGGTGAGAGTCGTGATCGAGCGGCTGAACTACGCCAGAAACGAGGTGGCTCGCCGCTATCTCAACGGTGGTCTCGACTCGGCCGGCGCGGTGGCCGCCATCGGCCGCTATTGGCTGTCGACCCCCGAAGCGGCGGTGAAGACGCTCCGATTCATCACTACCTATCGGAGCTATGTGATCAACTACAATCTCGGTCGCGACATGGTGGGGGACTGGGTACGGCGTCAGGCGGGTGACGATCCCGCCGCGCGCTGGGCGGTGTTCACCAAATTGCTCCAGTCGCCCCGATTGGCGCCCGACCTTCGGTGAGTCTCAGCGGCTGGGAGCCGGCGGCACTGGACAGGGTCCAGCGGAATCAGGATAGAGAGTGCCGTCTGCGCTTCGGATGACCATTTCGGCATCGGCCACAACCCGGCGGTGACCCGAGAGAATTACGGAACGATTTCCGATATCCGGCCTGGCTGCGCCACCAGACGGGTTGACGATGCCATAGGCGAGTTCGGCAGCCTGCTCCGGTGAAAGACAGCGAACTTCCACCGACTGAATGAACGGAAGGTCAGGGTAGCCGAAGAAGGCCCTCACGCCCGCCATCCGGTCGGCCTTTACCAGGTAGACCAGCAGACTCAGCACTACAATCGCCGCCGTGCCCATGATTCGCCAGAATTCCTCTGAACCGGCGCGGAGTCGAGCCTGGTCCAGCTGAATGCGCTCGACCAGGTCAACGATCTCGCGTTTTGGACGCCAGCCATTCAGGTAGTCTGCCGCTGCACCGGTTCCCGCCAGGATCCGCGCCATTCTGGCGGCGCATGAAGCGCAGGCAGCCAGGTGTTCATTGGTAGCGCGCTGAGTCCGGAGTTCATCCAGCTCCGCAATGAGCAAATGACTCCTGATGTCGTCACAAATCATGATGTAGCCTCCTTCGCACCAATCAATCGCATCCGTATTGCCTTCCGGGCCTTGAACAGGTGAACCCGGACGGTCGCAGGGTTCGCCCCGGTCAGCTCGGCGGCTTCGGCGGGAGTGAGCCCCTGCAATTCGATGAGGTCGAACATCTCCCGCTGCTTCTCCGGTAACTGATCGAGACTCTGGAGCAGCAGTTCCCGCATTCGCTCTCGATCTACCCGGGCACCCGGATCGGTGTGGTAGACCTCGATCTCGGGCCGAGCTTTGGAGGATTCCGCCAGGCGGGCTCTTCGGCGCTGAGTCCGTCCCCGCTGCATCGCGACGCGCCGGGTGATCCGGTACACCCACCCCTCGAAGGAGCCTTCGCCGCCGTACTGCCGTAACCGGCGGTACATCAGGACAAAGGTCTCCTGAGCGATGTCGTCGGCTTCATCGGGATCAGCGGTGAAGACCAATGCCCAGCGGAACACCTGCGGATGGAGCTCCGCGATCAGAGAGGTCAGGGCGTGGGAGTTGCCCCGGCTGGCTGCCGCGACGAGATCCCTGACCTGAGTTCCGCCTCCCGAGACCGAGGCTCGGGCCGAAAGCTGGAAGCCTGTCATGTGCCTTCATGATGCTGCCAGACCGCCCGGCGTTTACCGGCTCAGATCCTCAGCCCCAGCAGGCGCCAATACCAGCAGAAGGGGATGAAGAGGATGCCGGCGAGGGCAGTCAGGGTGAAGAGGAGTCGCAGGGCCGAACTGAAGATTCGCTTCTGCCAGACCAGCATCAAGGTCCATGGCAGGAGTATGGCCGCGAGGCAGGCGGCGGAGAACCCGAGTGGAAGCGCATAGAAGGCCGCGGGAACGCCGGTCATCATGGCCACCGAAGGGATCCGCATGCCCAGCAGGCTGAACAGCAGAAATCCGCCGGCGCCGAAGAAAGAGGTAGCCGAGAGCAGCCAGAGGGGAAATCGCTCAGTGGGTGGGAGTGTTGTCTTCTTGAGCGCCAGGCGTGCCAGACGAATCAGCACGACGATGAGCCACAGCGAGAAGAGCCCCAGCGTTACCAGCAGGTAGCCAAACTGATTGCCCTGAGTGAGCAGAGAGGGAATCCGCCGGAAGGTGTACGCTCCCAATGCTCCTACCCCGGCGAAGAATCCGGTCGCACGATTGCCCTCGAGTATGAACTGAATTTCGGCGCCCAGTTTGGGATCGGTGGTACGAAACCGGGTCTGGCCCAACCAGTCGAGCCGAACCGGATCGGCGTCGGGTGGCTGGAACATCAGGGCCCGGGCCGAAGGATCGTAGCTCATCCGGGCGTCTCCTTCGCCGAAGAGGAGCCCTACGAAGAATCGTTCAATGGTCGAGTGCGGTATTGCGTCGTCCCGGTAATAGCCGGTGAAGTGGCGTGCCGCTTCTGGCGAGAGAGGCCGGTCGGGTGGATGGGTCGCCTCGAGGCGGGGCAGGAACCGCCCGGCAAAATCGGACACGAATGAGGTCAGGAGTGGCGCTCGAAGCTCTTCGATTGGATTGACCACGAGGAAAAATCCCAGCTTCTCCCCGGGGAAGAGGCAAAGCACCGATTGATGCTGATAGTCTCCGGTGTGGAGCACCGCCCGGTGTCCCTGAAGGCTGGCTTCGAAGAATCCGTAGCCGATTCCGGGAATGGTGCTGTCGGCCGGGAAATGATGGGCCTGCATCAGGGCGACTGTCTCGGGTTGCAGAATCGAGCCGCTGTCGGTTCGGCCTCCATTCAGCATCGCTATGATGAATCGGCCCATATCGGCAGCCGTCATGGCCAGGCCGCCGGCCGGATAGGCAATCAGGGGCGGCAGGCCGGGCATGGAAGCGCGCCGAGCCTTCAGTGAATCGGGAAGCGGCTGCTGGAACGTGGCATCGGACATCCCGAGGGGCTGGAAGATGTGACGCTGGGCATAGCGATCGAAGGATTCTCCGGAGATCGCCTCCACTACGTGCGCGGCCAGCGCCATGGCATTGCCGGAATAGTTCAGCTCGGTGCCGCCGGCTATCGCTCGACGAGGAGGAAAGCGGCGGAAGAACTCTCCCAGGGGCATCAACGGTCCATCGGCCGGCGACTGAGTTCGCCCCAGTTTCCGGTCGTCGATGCCTGAGGTGTGGGTCAGCAGCTGGGCCATGGTCACCGGTGCCCCTCGACCGTCGACCTGGAAGTCTTTGAGGTAGGTATTGATGTCGATGTTGAGGTCGAGCCGTCCCTGTTCCACCAGCTGCATGGCCGCCGTGGCGACGAAAAGCTTGGAGTTGGAGCCGACCTGGTAAATCGTCTGGATGGGTGAGGCAGCGACATGCTTGCCCGGCTGCGACAGGCCGAAACTCTGGAGATAGACCACGCTGTCTCGCTGGACCACCACCAGCGATGCCGATCCGACTTCCGAACCAATCCGAGGGGAAAGAGCTGCCCGGGCAAACGAGTCGATGGCGGCTCGGCTGGGAGCGACCTGCGCCGGAAGTGCAACAGCGAACCAGGAGATCAGCAACAGTGCGGCGCAGGCGAAGCGGGTCATGATGTCCTAGGGAAGGTGATGAGCTCGCTCCGCGACGATATGCAGCGCCACCAGAGCGACGATGCACAAGGCCAGCAGGGCGATGATGAGGTTGGCCGGCCGGAGCCGGAGGGTGAAACGAAACTCCCGGCGCTCACGGTCGAGCTGGACGTGACTGAGCGCGAGCAGATTGAGCACCAGTGCCGTGAGTGGTGCTCCGATCAGAATCAGCGCTGCCGCCAACGGGCCCCACCGCTGTTCCAGCCATGTCAGTGATCCTTCCATGGTGTCAAATCCCGGGACCGTGATTCCGAACCCGTAGTGCAGCAGCACTCCGAAGACGAAGAGCGCCGGCACGGCGATCAGTACTGCCCCCCATCGGGATGACCCTCGCACACTGACCAGGGTAAGCCTGAGTGCAGCCTTCACCGCTTCGGCCGAAGGGACTGGGCGGGGCATCTGGTCGAGTCGGTTGCTCAGATCGTTGTCGCTCATTGCTGGCTCCGGTGATTCAATGCTCGGGGTCGATTTCTGTTGCAGGGGGGCCAAGGTGTTCGCGCAGGCGAGCCAGGCCCCGGGAGAGGAGGGAGCGGACAGTACCCTCCCGCTTACCCAGGATCTGGGCGATTTCCCGGCTCTTCTTCTGTTCGAAGAATCGGAGGGCAATCACTTCCTGTTCGGCGATCGGAAGTCCGGTCAGGGCCTGTCGTACTCGTTCGTATTCATCGGCCCGTTGCCGGTCCCGCAACCAGGCGGCTCGCTCATCATCCACGGCCTGAAGTTCAGTCTGCTCCATACCGTTCTCGTACATCAGCCTGTCGAGCAGGCGAGTGGCCCGGCCGCTCCGGCGGAAATGCATCCGCAGCTGATTGGTGGCAATGGAGAAGAGCCAGGCCGAGACCGGCACCCCTCGCCAGCGGAACCGCCAGTGATGCCGGAGGGCCTGGAGGAAGACTTCGGAACTCAGGTCTCGGGCGAGATCCCAGTCACCGGTCCGGCGAAGGAGGTAGCCGAAGATCGAATCGAAATGGCGGTCGAAGAGGACGCCCAAAGCCTCGGGATCGTGCCGGGCTCGGAGCAGAAGCTCCCGATCGCTCTCGGAGGGTTCGGCCATGAGGATAGGAAGTAATGCCGCTCACCCCGGAACGTTGCAGGTCTCCGGTTCCAACCATCCCCCACCCCTGACTGTCTTAGGTATCAGGCGTTAGCTTGTCCTGACCCCGCACTGGACAGTCGAATGGCGCGACCGGTCATGCCCCTGCTCAAGGGAACCCTCGATGTGATCATCCTCCGGACCCTCGGCTGGGGGCCGGCCCACGGATATGCCATCTCTCGCTGGATTCGCCAGACCACCGGTGAAGAGCTGCAGATCGAGGAAGGCGCGCTCTACCCGGCCCTGCGCCGGCTGGAAGAGCGGGGCTGGGTGGATTCCGTCTGGAAGACCACCGACACCGGCCGGGAGGCGAAGGTTTATCACCTCACCACCATGGGCCGCCAGCAGCTTCAATCAGAAATGAAGAGCTGGACCCGTTATGTCGCGGCCATGACCAGGGTGCTGGAGACTCGGCCGGCGGAGGCACTGTCGTGAGTGGCGACGAGGAGCTTCCTCTCAGCCGGCGACTGCCGGTCGATGAGGATGTGCGCCGCGAGCTGGCCTTTCATCTGGCCGAGCGGGAGCGGGAGCTGATTGCCCAGGGATGGGAACCGGACAAGGCCAGGGCCGAGGCTCAGGGCGCATTCGGCAGTGTCGATGCGGTTTCGGCCGAGTGCCGGGCCATTACCCGGAGAACCCGGAGGGCAAGGTTGCGAGCCGAGACTCTTGAATCGTATCGCCAGGACCTGGTGGTGGCGTGGCGGGTTCTCCGGAAAACGCCGGGATTCACTCTGGCGGCGGTGCTGACGCTGGCGCTGGGGATCGGCGCCAATGCCGCCATCTTCAGCGTGGTGAATCGGGTGTTGCTGCAGCCGCTGCCCTATGATCAGCCGGACCAGTTGGTGGACCTGTCCGAGGCCCACGAGAACGGCGGGTGGGGCAATCCCCCGTGGCCTAACGTGCTCGACTGGCGGGCACAGTCGCGCTCGTTCGATGGGATGGCCGCGTACGGCAGTGGGATGGGCACAGTGCTCGCGAGCGATGGACCTTCGAGTGTCCGATCCGCCGTCGTTTCCCAGGATTTCTTCAAGTTGTTCCGAGTCTCGGCGATTCAGGGCCGGCTTCCATCGGTCGATGAACATCGGGTTGGAGCGACCCCGGTTGCGGTGGTGAGCGAATCATTCTGGCGGGCCCACTTGGGCAGTACCAGCGACCTGGCCAGTCAGCGGATCAAGATCGAAGACGATTACCAGATCATCGGGGTCCTGCCCGACCGCTTCCGTTTCCCCAGCAATACTGATGTCTGGGCGCCGCTCGAACCGACCGATCCCACCCTGAGCCGAACCGCTCACAACTGGTCGGCGGTTGCCCGATTGCGCCCCGGGGTGTCGGCCATGGCGGCGGACCGGGAGCTGGACAGCCTCACCACCCAGCTGGCAAAGCAGTACGCTCCGGATTTCGACGCCGTGGGCGCGGTGGTGACCCCGCTGCAGGATCTGCTGACTACCTCGGCTCGGCGCCCCTTGTACCTCTTGCTCGGTGCGTCCGCTCTCCTGCTTCTGGCCGCGTGCACCAATCTCGCCAGCTCGATGCTGGCTCGGGGATTGTCTCGCCGGCAGGAAGTTGCGGTCCGAATTGCTATCGGAGCGGGCCGACTCCGGATCGTCCGCCAGCTGTTCACCGAAGCGTTGCTGCTCGCGGCGCTGGGCTGCGTGGCCGGGCTGATGATGGCGCAGGGGCTCCTCAAACTCTTTGTCCAGCTGGCTCCACCTACCCTCAAACTCAACGAAGTGCAGCTCGACGGCTGGGTGCTCCTCTTCACCGCGCTGGTGGGAGGAACCACCACGGTGCTGATCGGACTCTTTCCCGCCCTTCGCACCAGCGGCGCCGAGCCGGGGCTGGCTCTGCGGGAAGGAGGCCGAGCCGGGACCAGTCGCACCGAGCGAGGTATCTGGAATGGGCTGGTCATCGCCGAGGTGGCCCTCGCGGCGACCCTGCTCTGCGGCAGTGGTTTGCTGATCCGGAGTCTCGGCAGGGTGCTGGAGGTCGATCCCGGATTCCGGCCCGATAACGTCCTGACCGTGTCGATGAGTCTGCCAACCGCGATCTACGACACCGACAAGAAGCGCGATCTGCTCTGGACCAGGGTACTCGAGGGGGTGCGCCAGGTGCCGGGAGTGGAGCTGGCGGGGTTGACCAGCGCACTCCCGATGGGCGGGAACAATTCGTCCGGGTCGTTCGGTATCGAAGGTGTCCCGGTTGGGCCGGCCGGTTACGGGCCCGGCAATGGCGGCTACCGGATGGTGAGCGAAGGGTACTTCGCGTCGATGGGAATTCCGGTGCTGCAGGGACGTGACTTCGACCAGCGCGATATCGATGGTGGTCAGCCGTCGATCATCATCAATCGGGCGCTGGCCGAGAAGTTCTTCAAGGACCAGGATCCGCTGGGGCAGCGCATCACCCTGCAGTCGGGAATGGACAACCAGGGCGAAGGGTGGCTCACCGTAGTGGGCGTAGTGGGGGACGTCCACCACCGCGGGCTGACCGCACCTCCCGCACCGGAGACCTACCTCCCGATGCACCAGCGGCCCACCCGGGGTTACTCGGTGGCCCTGACTATCAAGACCAGGGTCGAACCGAGATCGCTGGAGCCGCAGATCCGTCAGGTGCTGGGGTCGACCGCTCCCGATGTAGTGCCCAGCTTCGCGACCATGAGGGAGAAGTTGTCGGCCTCGCAGACCGACAGGCAGTTCACCACCACCATCCTGTCCGCCTTTGCGCTGATTTCGCTGCTGCTGGCTGGAGTGGGGATCTACGGAGTGGTTTCCTATACTGCGGCCCAGCGCACCAAAGAGATGGGTATCCGGCTGGCACTTGGTGCGCTGCCGATGCAGGTGCGCGGTCTGGTGCAACGCGGCGCGATGACTCAGGTGGCAACCGGCCTGCTCTTCGGCTTCGGGGCCGCACTGGTCACCACCCGGATCATGGGCTCCCTGTTGTACCAAGTGAGTGGCGCCGACCCGGTCGCCTTTGGCAGCGCCGCAGGCTTGCTGATTGCCGTCGCACTGATCGCCAGCTGGTTCCCGGCCTGGCGCATGGCCCGGCTCGATCCCATGCTCACCATCCGTTCTGAATGAGCGAAGCTTTGCTGCTGAAGCTGGAAGCTCTTACCGGCTACCGCATCGAGCGCGAGCTCGGAGGCGGCGGGATGAGCCGGGTATTTCTGGCGGAAGAGATCGCGCTGTCGCGCCGAGTCGCGATCAAAGTGCTGGAGGCCCGGGGTGCCCGGGTCGATGCCGATCGTTTTCGCCGGGAAGTTCTGCTCTCGGCACAGCTCAGCCATCCACATATCGTCCCGCTGCTGGCCGCCGGTGAGATCGATGGGCTGCCGTACTACATCATGCCGTACGTGGAGGGGCAATCGCTTCGAAGCCGATTGCGGGAGGGCGAGCTTTCGGTCGGAGAGGTAATCCGATTGCTCCGTAATGTGGCGGCCGCACTGTCTTACGCTCATGCACGGGGGATCGTGCATCGGGACATCAAGCCGGACAACATCATCGTGAATGGTGGAATCGCGGTGGTGCTCGACTTCGGAGTCTCCAAGGCGCTCGCCGCCTCCACTCAGACACCGGCCGATGGGATCACTGGAGCCGGTCTGGCCATCGGCACGCCGCGCTACATGGCCCCGGAACAGGTAGTGGCCGACCCTGACATCGACCAGCGCGCCGATCTCTACGCTCTCGGTGTCATGGCGTACGAACTGCTGACCGGATCGACTCCGTTCGGGGGCAACGACCCGGTGAAGATCGTTCGAGCTCACTTGAGCGAAACGCCCGAGCCCGTCGGCAAGCGGCGTGGGGGGATCCCACCGGTGATCGCGGCATTGGTGATGCGCTGCCTCGAGAAGGATCGGGCCCGGCGGCCCGCCGGCGCCGACGAAGTACTCGACCTGCTCGACTCCATGGCGACTCCAAGCCACATCCATGCTATGTCGCTGGGTGCCGCAGCTTCTCGTGGCGCGGCATGGGCCACCAGCGCGCTGATGCCGGCTCTGGTCTACCTGGTGGCCGCCGGAATCATGGTGGCCGGGCTCAAATGGCTGGCAGCCCAGGGTCAGATCGGCAACCGGCTGATGGTCTTCTCGATCGTGCTGGCGTTGCTGGGGCTTCCGGTGGTGGTCGCAATCGGTCTGCTGATGGGGCTGAGACGGGCGGAGCGCGGCGCATAGATTTCCCGGATGGCCAGGCATCCCGGCTCCATCCAGTTTCTCGATCTCGAAGGATTCGAAGCCGCCCGGCACCAGCCTCTCCAGGTCCGGGTCGAAGATCTGCTCCGGCGAGCCATTCTCTCGGGCAACCTCGGCGCCGGCGCCCGGGTTCCCTCTTCCCGGCTCCTGGCCAACGACCTGAAGATCTCCCGCCACACGGTCGAGCGGGCGTTCGATCAACTGGTGGCCGACGGGTATCTGACTCGCCGGCGTGGTTCGGGAACCTTCGTCTCCCGCACCATCCCTGAGCGGGAGCGGCCCCCCTCAACCCGCAAAGCCGCCCCGATCCAGCGGAATGAATCGCCCCGACTCTCGGAACGCGGGGCGATCATCGCCAGTTATCCGGGCCATCGCTCTGCCACTATCGGCGTCGCTTTTACTCCCTCCATCCCAGCACTGGATCTGTTCCCCCGCCAGGTCTGGGCCCGCTTGCTCGGACGGGCGGTAGCCCGTGCCGGTCATGATACCTGGGCCTATGGATCGAGTGGGGGGATTCCCGAACTCCAGCGCGCCATCGCTGCCCACGTCGCGGCCTCCCGGGGAGTGAGCTGTGAGCCGGACCAGGTGATTGTCGCCAGCAGCGCCCAGCAGGCCCTCGATCTGGTCGTCCGAGTCCTGCTGAGTCCGGGAGATCCGGTGTGGGTCGAGGATCCCTGCTATCAACCCGCACTTTTGCTGCTCCGAGCCGCGGGTGCGAGGGTCTCTGCCATTCCGGTTGATGGCGATGGATTCGACGTGACCCGGGCAACCCTGGTGGAACCGGCAGCCCGACTGGCCTACGTCACCCCGTCACATCAGTATCCCAGCGGTGCGCTGATGTCTTTGCCGCGCCGGACCGCACTCCTCGATTGGGCCGGGAAGAACGGTGGCTGGATCGTGGAGGATGATTACGACGGAGATCTACGCTATAGCGGCCGGCCCCTCGCGTCGCTGCAGGCGCTCGATTCCGGTGGACGGGTGATTTACGTCGGCACATTCAACAAGATGATGTTCTCGGCTCTCCGAGTAGCCTACCTGATTGCGCCGCCGGCCCTGGTCGATCCATTCCTCGCCGCCAAGCACATGATGGATGGCCACGCTCCCGGTCACACTCAGAGTGCGCTGGCCGAGTTTATCGAGAAGGGCCATCTCGCCACCCACCTGCGCCGGCTGTTGCCGGAGTACGACCGCCGCCGGCTGGCACTGCTCAACGCGCTCGAAGGACTCTCCCAGCGGCTGGAGCCGGGATCCTCCGGTGCCGGTTTGCATCTGGCGGTCTATCTGAAAGGCACCGGCAGCGACAAGGCAATTGCCGAGCGGTGTGCCAAAGCCGGAGTAGATCTGCACCCGTTATCCCGTTTCTATGTGGGCGAGGCAAGGCAGGGTTTTGTGATGGGATTCGCCTGCTCCCGGCCGCCGCGGACCGCGACGGCAATGCGTCTGGTCGCCAAGGCACTCTAAACCGGGAAGTGGACCGGCAGGACAATCCGAAGTGGTACGCCTGTTCCGTCCCCGGCAGTCCTAGCTTTCCCCCATGAGAATCCTCCCAATCATGCTTCCCTTAGGCCTGGCGCTCGGGGGTTGGGTCACCGCGTCGTCGGCCCAGCAACATCCGAAGGACGCAATCGCCCTGGTCGCTCGACCCGAAGGCTCCCACGATTTCGATTTCGAGTTCGGTGCCTGGACGGCGAAGATCTCACGCCGGTTGCGCCCCCTGACCGGCTCCACCGAGTGGGCCGAGTACGAGGGCACTTCGGTGGTTCGTAAGGTGTGGGATGGAAAAGCGAATCTGGGCGAGCTCGAGGTCGACGGAAAGTCGGGTCATCTCGAGGGCCTGAGTCTCCGGCTCTACAACCCGGAGACCCGGCTCTGGTATATCAGCTGGAGCAACAGCCGCGACGGCCAACTGGGCCCCCCGATGATCGGCGGATTCCAGAAGGGTCGAGGGGAGTTCTACAATCAGGAATCACTGGACGGAAAGCCGATCTTCGTGCGCTTCATCTTTTCGGAGATCAGCACCAGCTACTTCAAACTGGAGCAGGCCTTCTCCGGCGACGGGGGCAAGAGCTGGGAGACCAACTGGGTCGCCAGCTTCACCCGGTCGAGCTGATTTCCGGGCGACGATGGCCTTGACGATCCGCTCGGCGTCACGGCCAACACCGTTGATCAGGCCCGAGGTCATGCTGTAGAGAAAGTGCAGTCCCACGAAGTAGAGCCCCGGCTGGACTGAGACCCCGGCACGGTGCAGAGGATCGCCCTGCTCGTCGAAAATAGGCAACTCGATCCACGAGTGATCGGATGAGTAGCCGGTGCACCAGATGATGTTCCTGACTTCGAGAGCTTCACCGCCCTCGACAATCGGAAGGCCGTTCCTGACCCCGGTCACCTTGCCCACCCGCCTCACGCCCCGCTTGAGCAGATCATCCGGTTTTACCCTGATAAGCGGGGTGGCCGAATGCAGCGCTTTGGGGCGGAGCTTCCGGCCCATCGGGGTATCGATGGTAAGGACGTAGTGACCCAGGAAGCGGATCAGGTCGACGAAGAGATAGCGCGCCCCTGCAGTTTCGATCCGGAAGGGGACGACGGGGGGGAGATTTCCGGCTAACCAGGTCGGCCGATGGCGGGCACACTCCAGCGCGATCTCGGAGCCGGAGTTCGCCGCTCCAACCACCAGCACGTTTCCCGCCGCCAACTGGCTCTGGTTCTGGTAGCCGCTTGAATGCAGCTGTACGATGTCCGGATTGAGATCGTTGGCGAAGACCGGCACCCGGGGCTGCTGGTAGGAACTCATCGCCACGACCACTTGATCGGCCCCGATTCGATTCCGGCCGAACTCGATGAGAAAGCCGGCTTCGGCCCTGGTAAGCCGAGTCACCCGGGCTCCGCTGATGACCGGTAGTTCGAATCGCTCGGCGTAGCTCTCGAGATAGTCGCCCATCTGGTCCTTGGTGGGCCAGTCTCTCCCGTGCAGGGGAAGCCTCATTCCCGGCAGTCCGCTGTAGCGGGCCGGACTGAAGAGTCGGAGGGAATCCCAGCGTTTGCGCCAGGAGTCTCCCACTCGCTGCTCAGCATCGAGAATGACGAAGGAAAGGCCGGCCCGTTTGAGGTGGTATCCCACCGCCAGCCCCGCCTGGGCCCCGCCGATCACCGCGACCTGAACTCGTTCTACCTGGCTCATGATGCCCTCTCTGGTGAGTCGTTTTTCGAGGGCCCACGATAGCAGGCGGCCGGGGACGGTCGCATCGGCCAAACTAGCCATCCGCTGCAGGACGAAGGCTTGGGTATTTCTATGTAGAGGGACTGACCAGCTGATGCTGGAAAGCGTAGGCGGTAGCGGCGGCTCGGCTTGAGAGGCCCAGCTTGGTGAAGATGTTACTGACGTGGCGGGCCACCGTCTTCTCGCTTATGCCCAGTCGGGCAGCGATCGCCCGATTGGTGCAACCGGTCGCGATCAGGCGGACGACTTCTACCTCCCGGGTGGTAAGCGAACCGGGCGCGACGGAATCGGCCCGCAGCAAGCCGAGGTCATGCAGCGCGCCAAGGCGCTCGAAGCAACGGCGGGCGGCCTCCAACTCCATCTTTGCCGCATCATCATCACCCAACAACTGGAAAGCCCGGGCGATAAGTACGGTGGTGCGGGCCCCTTCGTAGGGAGCTGTCACCTCCCGCCAGCGTGAAGACGCTTCCCGCAGAGCTTCAAGCGCCGAACGTCCCTCTTTGCGAGCCAGCAGAACCGCGCCCATAGCTTGATTGGCGGCGGCGTGGAGCAGCGGGGCGTCGAACTCATCGGCGATGTGGAGCAACTCCATCGCCGCCGTCTCGGCGGTTGCCAAGTCCCCTTCGGCCAGCAGAATCTCGACGAAGGCGCCCAGCAGTCTTCCCCGGGTCCGGGGATCTCGGGCCTCCTCCACCGCCCGGCGGATTGCCCGGCTGGCTGCTTCCAGCCTTCCCCGAGCCAGACGCAACAGGGCCAGGCCCGGCTCGGGATTGCGGCCCCGCTCAGCAGCGGTCCGATAGGCGGCTTCCGAGTCCTCGTACTTCCCCTGCAGCCGGAGCAGTTCACCCAATTGATAGAAGGCGGCACCCGAAGTCGGCGCGGCCCGTTCGCAGGCGGTCCGGGTCTCCCTGATAGCGAGGGGCCAGTCGCCGTGGAGTTGGAGTATTTCGGCACGATGCACCAGGCAGGCGCCGCGAAAACCGACCACATCCGGTTGGGAGTCACACCAGCGGGATAGCGCCTCGGTCCACTCCTGGGCCCGCCGCATGTCGTAGAGCTCGTGACACCCTTCGATCAGGCTGCAGTAGAGATCGCCGATCAGGACCTGGGAGACTTCGCCCGAGGTCACACTCACCATCACCTCGTCCAGCAACCCGATGCCCTCGGCCCGTTGACCGATGCGGATCAGGGTGCGTCCCAGGCCGTTCCGGCCGACGGCCATCAGGTCCCGGTCGCGGAAGCGCCGGCCAACGTCGATGGCGGTAGTGAAAGCGGTGCGGGCCGAATCGGTATCGCCACTGAAAAGAAACCGGATGGCATGGGGGACCAGCAGGTATCCCTGTTCAACGCAGTCGGCGGGGTGCTCGTCCAGCATCCGGCGGGCCCGAGCCAGCCAGCCGTTGGCGAGGGCCTGCTCTCTGCGGAACTCATGAATGAAAGCCAGCCAGATCGCGACTCGGCTGGCCCGCTCGGTATTGCCCAGCTCGAGGTAGCCCTGGTGGGCCCGGGACATGAGCTCGATTCGCTCATCCTCGCGGCCCTGGAGATGGGCGGTGCAGGAGAGCTGTTCAAGAGCTTCCGGGCTGGGCTGCGGTTCAACGGCCATGGGTTTCACTGGCTTCGGTGCGGATATCGAATCTAGTTGCGAGGCGGGGTGGGTAAAGCAGCGCCACAGATTTCACAGATTCAGAAAGCTGATTGAACAATCAGCGATAGCGACTATGGGAGTTGCGTCCATCCGTTTCAAATCTGCGAAATCTGTGGCTTCAGCTTGTGCAGGTAGCTTGCATGATGCTAGTGACAAGGCTACCCTTGGGTAGCCCTGTCGGAGGATCAGCAGATGCAACGCACCAGTTTCAAGGAAATGCTCTGTCCCATCGCCCGCGGTCTGGAACGGGTGGGAGAGTGGTGGAGCATCCTGATTCTGCGGGATGCGCTGGACGGGTCCACCCGGTTCGATCATTTCCAGCGGAGTCTGCCGATCGCGCCCAACATGCTGAGCCGGCGGCTGGCCGCGTTGGTGAAGGCCGGCTTGATGGAGAAACGGAAGTACCGCGACCGGCCGGCCCGCTATGAGTACCTGCTGACTCAGGCCGGCAAAGACTTTCAAAGCGTGATCATCGCGCTGCACAGCTGGGGCGGGGCCCACTTTGGTAGCGGCAAGGAGACCATTCGTCTGGTCAACAAGCGCACCGGTTCCAGGGCTCAGCCGGTGCTGGTCGACCGAAAGAGCGGCCGGCCGATTACCGAACGGGAATACCACTACATCCCCGGTCCCGACGCGACCGAGAAGTTGAAGCAACGAATGAGTTATCGAACCATGAGGGCAGAAACGAGGCAGTCGGCATGAGTACCATGTCTGGCAGGAAGATTCACTACGCCTGGATCATCGCGGCGCTCACCTTCGTGATCCTGTTGATCACTGCCGGCGTGCGGGCGACTCCCGGTGTTCTCATGGTTCCGCTCGAGGGAGAGTTCGGCTGGAGTCGGGCCGCGATCTCGGCCGCCATCGCGATCAACATCGCCTTGTTCGGATTGATCGGCCCCTTTGCCGCCTCGGTGATGGACCGGCTGGGGATGCGCCGGGTCATCCTGGCCGCGCTGGCGCTGCTGGCAGTTTCGGTGGGCCTAACGACTCAGATGACTCACCAGTGGCAGCTCACCCTGTTGTGGGGCGTCCTGGTCGGCAGCGGGACCGGGGTCACCTCGATGGTGCTGGCGGCGATCGTGGCCACCCGCTGGTTCGAGACTCGTCGGGGTCTGGTGGTGGGTATCCTGTCGGCGGCCAACGCCACCGGTCAGCTGGTCTTTCTACCCTTGCTGGCCCGGATGATCGAACTGCATGGCTGGCGCTCGGCCGCGCTGGTCGTGGCTGGTGCGGCGGTGGTGGTGTTCCTGCTGGTGCTTCTCCTCATGCGGGACCGGCCGGAAGATCTGGGACTGCTGCGTTACGGTCAGACCGAACCGAGTTCGAGCCAGACCAAAGCGCTGGCGCCGCTGGCTGCGCTCAGGATGGCGTCGAAGTCGCCGGCCTTCTGGCTGCTGGCCTTTTCGTTCTTCATCTGCGGGGCTTCTACCAATGGGCTGATCGGTACCCATCTGATCGCGGCATGCCACGATCAGGGAATGCCCGAGGTCCGGGCCGCCAGTCTGCTGGCCATGATGGGCATCTTCGACATGGTGGGCACTACCGCCTCCGGCTGGCTCACCGACCGTTACTCGGCCCGCCATCTCCTGTTTGGCTACTACACGCTGCGGGGGATCTCGCTGATCGCACTGCCGTACACCCTGGCGCATGGAGCTGACGGGCTGATCTGGTTCGCGGTGTTCTACGGGCTTGACTGGATCGCCACCGTCCCGCCCACCGTCAAACTCACCGCCGAGTCGTTCGGGCGGGAGAATACCGGGGTGATTTACGGCTGGGTGGGCGCCAGCCATCAGTTGGGTGCCTCACTGGCGGCGTTCGGGGCGGGGTGGATCCGCACCAGTCTGGGTGATTACCAGCTGGCCTTCTGGGCCGCGGGCAGTCTCTGCCTGGTCGCCGGTCTCGCCTTTGTCACCTTGGGGCGTAAGACCTTACGGTCGCCATCAACACTAGCCCCTGCGGCTGCCTAGTTTGCCACACAGCAAGACACAGATTGCCCAGATTAAATACTGACAACCGCTGAAAGAAGTTGAGAATCAGCCAGTGAAATCAGAGGTTAAATCTGTGAAATCTGTGGCTTGCTGTTTACAAGCCCCGTCTCAGTTTGAAACCATAGGAGGTCCGCCACCGTAGGCCACTCGAGCTGGTATCGGTCGCCCCAAAACCCCTCGAGATCTCAATGTTCTTCTGGCAGGATATCCGCTACGCCATTCGGCTGCTGGCCAAGAACCCCTTCTTCACGCTCCTCACCATCACGGTATTGGCCGGCGGTCTCGGCCTCTCGATCTTCACTTTCTCCTTCCTTCATACCGCCATCCTCAAACCGATCCCGGTGCCTGAGGGAGAGAGAATCGTCCGGATACTCACCCAGACCGATCGAAGTCTCGGAGTAGTCGAAGCCCGGGATCTGGCCTTGATGCGGCCCAGTATCACCAGCCTGAGCGATGTCGGGGTCTACGGTCTGCGCGAGGTAGTGATCGGCACTCGGGAGGGTACCCGTGCGATGCAGGCAACCGAGACGGAGTGGAACATCTTCCAGGTCACCCGCACCCGGCCGGCACTGGGTCGCGGGTTTACCCCTGACGATCAGGTCCGCGGCGCCGAACCGGTGATTGTGCTAACCGATCGAGCCTGGCGGGTGCTGTTCGGGGGAGACAGCAGCATCATCGATCAACGGGTACTGCTGAACGGCCAGCCGACCCGGGTGATTGGAGTGATGCCGGCAGGCTACGGTTTCCCGGTCGCGTCGGAGGCATGGGTTCCCCTGTCGCCCGAACTGCTTTCGCCAACCGTTCCGGAAAACCGTTTGGTCCAGGCTTACGCTCGTCTTGCTGCCGGAGTCGACGCTCGTCAGGCTAATGCGGAGCTCACCGGCTTGCTGCTGCGGGTCAGAGAAGGACGGGTCTCGAACGATCCCAATCAGGCTCCCTTCACTGCCATGACAGTCTCCAGCTACCCGATGGCCCAGATCGGGGAGGAGGCGCCGCTGGTGCTCGCGGTGCTCAACACCCTGGCGACCCTGATTCTGGCCCTGGCCTGTATCAACGTCACCAACCTGCTGCTGGCCCGGGCCAACGAGCGCGCCAAGGAGACCGCGGTCCGGCTTGCGCTGGGGGCTCCTCGTGGCCGACTGATCATGCAGAGTATGTGGGAGAGCATCGTGCTCTGCCTTGCCGGTGGGGTCCTCGCGACAGCGCTGGCAACCTGGGGTCTCGAGGCCATCAATACCTGGTGCCACAACAATCTCGAAGGCAACCTGGCTTTCTGGTGGGTCTGGGGGTTCGATCGCACCGTGATCTACGCTGCCGGGGCTTTTGTGACGGTCGCAATGATGGTGCTCGGTGGTGTGGTATCGCGCCGAGCGGTGACGGCGGAGATCACCGAGGTGCTCAAGGATGGCGGGATGCGGGGCGGGGGAAGAAAGGAAGGCAAGGTCTCTCGCGGGCTGGTGATCACCCAGGTCGCAGTGGTGTCGGTTCTCATGTTCTTCGGCAGCATGTCGGCGATCATCGCCTACCGGGTGACCAGTCTCAACTTTGGCTACGACACCCGGGCCATGTTGACCAGCGGCGTAGAGCTGCCGGAGGAGCGTTTTCCCACCGCCGAGCGCCGGGGGCAGTTCTTCCAGAACCTCCAGCAGCAGCTGGAGCAGCGGCCGGAATTGTCCGGCGTGGTGCTACGGTCGTCTCTCGCCGACCTCGCTGATGATGATGGTGAATTCGATCTGACCGGCCGGCCGGCCGATGGGCAGCGCCCCCATACGTACGTGATGAGCGCACTGGGTCCGCTCAGTGTGATGGGGTCCAACCTGATCGACGGGCGCTCCTTTGACACCCGGGATAGTGAGAGCGGGCCCCCCACCGCCATGGTCAGCGCGGCTTTCGCCGCCCGCTATTTCGCGGGTCGCTCTCCCCTCGGCGCTCAGATCCTCATGACCGGCCTGGGCGAAACCGAACCGCGCACGGTGGTAGGCATTACCGGCGATGTGCTGCTGGGCAATCCTCTGAGCCGGGACCGCAGCGCCGTCGCGGTATATCTCCCGTTGCGCCAGACGAAATCAAGCTATGCCATCGCGTTCTTCCGCCATCGGGGCAGCGAGGCCGACGGCCGCTCCGCGTTCATCGAGACGGTGCACGGCATGGACCGCCAGCTGGAAGTCGGTTCGGTCTCCAGCTTCGACGATATGCTGGGCAAGAGCACCCTGATGGCCCGCTCGACCACCAAACTCTTTGCCGGGTGCTTCGGGTTTGCTCTCCTGCTGGCCGTGAGCGGAGCCTATGGATTGATGGCGCGGGCGATCGGTCGCCAGACTCGCGACATCGGAGTTCGCCGGGCGCTGGGTGCTACCGACCGCAGCATCCTCTTCATGCTGCTGGGGCAGGGAGGGCGGCAACTCGGCGTCGGTGCCCTCGTGGCGCTCCCGTTCACGCTGCTGGTAGGCTGGAGTTTCTCGCAGTATTTCCCGATTGGGTTGGCCCTGTCGGTCGCGACCGCGGTTCTGGTCTCGCTCTCGATTACCGCCGTGGTACTCGCCGCCACCTGGCTCCCCACCAGACGGGCCATCGCGATCGAGCCGAGGGATGCGCTCTGGCGAGAATGAAAGGGGCCTGTAGCATTCTCTGAATGAATTGGCTTAGCCCTTCACTGAAATCGCGAGCTGGGATACTCATCTCCCTGCTCGCGATTCCCTTTGCGGTATCGGCCCAGCGGACTCCATTCCCATATCAAGACTCCACTCAGGCCGTCTCGCCCAGAGTGAGCGACCTGCTGGGCCGGATGGCTCCAATAGAAAAATTCTGGCAGCTGTTCATGAGTCCCGGCAGTCTGGACGACCCCCGGGAGGATTATGGCAACGGCGCCTTCGGTCTCCAGATCGCTCCATCCGGTACGAGTACCGGGCCGGCCGCGGCCAAGGCGCATGCGGCAAGGATCGACTCGATTCAGCGCTTCTTCGTCGAGCGTACCCGGCTGGGAATTCCCATCATTCCCTTCGAGGAAGGCCTCCACGGGATTCCCAGATCCGGGGCAACCGCATTTCCCCAGGCGATCGGTCTGGCCGCGACCTGGGACACAGCGCTGGCAGGAAGAGTGGCCGAGGCGATCGCGAGGGAGGCGAGGAGCCGGGGGATAAGGCAGGTACTCTCGCCGGTGATCAACCTTGCGAGTGATGTGCGCTGGGGCCGGACCGAAGAGACCTATGGTGAGGATCCGTTTCTGGCGAGTGCCATGGCGAGGGCCTACATCGCCCGCTTTGAACGGACCGGGGTCATCACAACACCGAAGCACTTCGTGGCCAATGTCGGCGAGGGAGGACGGGACAGTTATCCGATTGAGGTGAGCCGCAGGAGACTCGAGGAACTCTATTTCCCTCCCTTCGGTGCCGCGATTTCAGCCGGCGCCCGATCGATCATGACCGCGTACAACTCGGTGGATGGAGAGCCGGCCACCCAGAACCACTGGCTGCTCAGCGAGAAGCTCAAGGGCGAGTGGAATTTCCCAGGGTTCGTGATCTCGGATGCCTCGGCCACCGGTGGGGCCACTGTTCTGCACCTGACCGAGGCGAACACGGCCGCCGCCGCGAAGCACGCGATCGAATCGGGGCTGGATGTGATTTTTCAATCTTCCTGGGGGGAACATCGACCCTATCAGAACGCTTTTGAGCAAGCCGGGATTTCGCAGCGTGCGGTAGACTCGGCGGTGGCGCGCGTGCTGCGGGCCAAATTCGAACTGGGGTTGTTTGAGCATCCCTATGCCGACCCGGACTCTGCCGCCTACTGGAATGGCCACCCCGAGCATCGAGCCCTGGCCCTGGAGGCGGCCCGAAAGTCGATAGTGCTGCTCAAGAACGAGAAGAATGTTCTGCCTCTGAGTCCCAGTCTCCGCTCGGTTGCCCTGATTGGACCTGATGCGGTGGAGGGAAGGCTGGGCGGATACAGCGGCCCGGGCAACCGGGTGGTCAACATTCTCGACGGGCTCAAGCAGAAGCTCGGGGCCGGCAAGGTGAGCTATTCGCCTGGCCCGGGGCGCCTGACTCCGGAGTACGCCGTCTTGCCTGCTACGGCGATCGTGGCCGGGTTCAAAGCCGAGTACTTCGATAACCCGGAGCTGAACGGGGAGCCGCGTTTCAGTCGGGTGGATTCGACTATCAACTTCAGCTGGCCCTTCTCGCCGCCCGGACCCGATCTCTCGCTCGACTGGTTTGGAGTACGCTGGACCGGCAATGTCACCATCCCTCAGTCCGGGGTTCGGCGATTGGGGGTGGAAGGCAATGATGGCTATCGGCTGTATCTCGACAATCGTCTTCTGCTCGACCACTGGACCAAGCGAAGCGCTGGAGCGAGACTGGCTTCAGTCCACCTGGCCCCGGGAAGCACTCACCGGATACGGCTGGAATTCTTTGAGTCGAGCGGGAATGGCCGAGTCCGGCTGGTGTGGGACGCTGGGGTTCGGCGCGACAGCGAAAGGCGCATGGCAGCGGCCGTTGCTCTCGCCAGCCGGAGTCAGGTTGCCGTGGTGGTAGCCGGGATCGAAGAAGGAGAGTTTCGCGACCGTGCAAAGCTGGGGTTACCGGGTCGCCAGGTGGAGCTTATCCAACGGGTGGCGGCAACCGGAACGCCGGTAGTAGTTGTACTGGTCGGTGGCAGCGCGATTACGATGTCGGACTGGCTGGACCGGGTTGCAGCGGTAGTCGACGTGTGGTATCCGGGAGAAATGGGCGGGGCCGCCGTGGCCCAGACGCTGGTGGGAGATAACAATCCGGCCGGCCGCCTGCCGATCACTTTCCCGATTTCCGAAGGGCAGTTGCCCCTGGTCTACAATCACAAGCCCACCGGTCGCGGGGATGACTACGCCGACCTGCCGGGCGCACCGCTCTTTCCGTTCGGTTTCGGGCTGAGCTATACCAGCTTTCAGTATTCCGACCTGCGGGTCGAGCCGGCGATGATCGGTATCGGTGACAGTTCGGTGGTTCGTCTCCGAGTGAAGAACACCGGGGATCGAGACGGTGACGAGGTGGTTCAGCTCTACCTGCGCGACGAGCTGGCTTCGGTGGCTCGGCCGGTGATCGAACTCAGGGGTTTTGAACGGATTCGGCTCGCCAGGGGTGAGGAGGGAGAGCTGCGGTTTGTGCTCGGGCCCGAGGCGCTGAGAATGCTTAATACCGAGATGAAATGGGTGGTCGAGCCGGGCGCATTCCGCGTTGCGGTGGGCGCTTCGTCGCGAGACATTCGGCTGCGGGGAGTCCTGGAGGTGAGGTGAGAGTGCAATCGAGCGGGGGCCCCCCCTGACATCAATAACGCAACTCGCAGGCGCGGAGCGGTAACCCAGAAAATTCGTAGCGGCACATTTTCCCGCGGCGTGGGGGCCCCCCCTTGCGAAGCAATCTCGCACCAATCACATCGAGCCACCTAACCAAATTGACTCATTCGCTCTCTCGCCGAGACTTCCTCAGTGCGACCGCCGCCGCCTGTGCTTTGGGACCACTCGGCCTTGGCAATGCTGCTCGGGCGGCGCGCCCCGTCCCCTCAGCGGCCCAGCTCCTCTGGCAGCGGGACGAGCTCGCGCTCTTCCTCCATTTCGGCGTGAACACCTTCACCGACCGCGAGTGGGGCGATGGCACCGAGGATCCGGCCATCTTCAATCCCGGTGCACTCGATACCCGCCAGTGGGCTCGGGCCGCGAAGGCGGCCGGGTTCAAGGCCATGATTCTCACGGCCAAGCATCACGACGGCTTTTGTCTCTGGCCCAGCAAGACCACCAGGCATTCGGTGGCCGCCAGCCCATGGAGAAGCGGGGCCGGCGATCTGGTGCGCGAGTTTACCGATGCCTGCGCCGCCGAGGGTTTGCGCGCCGGGCTGTACTGCTCACCGTGGGACCGGAACTCACCGGCCTATGGCGATACCGAGAAATACAACGAGCTCTACGTCGAACAGCTGACGGAGCTGCTCACCAACTACGGCACCCTGCACGAGTTCTGGTTCGATGGCGCCAATGGCGAAGGTCCCAACGGCAAGAAGCAGGGGTACGACTGGAAGCGCTATTTCGACCTGGTCCACCGGCTGCAGCCTGAGGCTGTGATCTTCTCGGATGCCGGACCGGAGGTGAGATGGATTGGGAACGAACGCGGCGAAGCGGGCGATCCCAACTGGTCGACCATGAACCCCGCTGCGGTGCCCTACCCTGGGGCTGACGGTGAGGGGATTATCGCGGCGCTGCAGCATGGCGATCCGGCCGGCAGCGTGTGGCGTCCGGGGGAAACCGATGTCTCCATCAGGCCCGGCTGGTTCTACCATCCGGCGGAAGACGAGAAGGTGCGTTCGGTGGAGAACCTGGTGCGACTCTATTTCACATCGGTCGGGCGAAACTCGAAGCTGCTGCTGAATGTGCCACCCAATCGGAGCGGACTGCTGAGCGAGGTGGATGTTGCCAGGCTGGTGGGGATGCGGAAGGAACTGGATCGGCTGTTCGCCAGGGATCTGGCCGCCGGCGCCAGAGTCGTTCGCCGGCGGCCGAGCTCGACGACTGCCATCGCGACTCTCAGTTTGCCGAGGCCTCAGCGAATTGGCATCGTCGATCTCCGGGAGGAAATCGAAGGGGGCCAGGTGATTTCCCGTTACACCGTGGAGGGGAATACCGGTCGCGGCTGGAAGACGCTGAGCAGCGGCACCACCATCGGATGCCGCAAGCTCGACCGTTTCGAACCGGTCAGCGTGAAGGCTGTGAGGGTGACCGTTGAGGACGCCGTGGGTGTACCACGTCCTCTGAAGATTGGCCTGTTCGCCGGAGGTAGTTAGTCTGACCTGCCCACTAGCCCACTAGCCCACTAGCCCACTAGCCCACTAGCCCACTAGCCCACTAGCCCGCTATTTCGCCGTCACCGCCGCGAGCCCTGCCCGCGCCATCTCCGGCGGCACCTCGTGGTCGCCGTCGAATTCCTTGTAGGTCACGGCGTATCCCATTCGCTGCAGCTCGGGAACGATCCGCCGGCTGCAGGAGTCGATCGGCAGGATGCTGTCCTGCCGGCCATGGGAGATGAAGATTGGCGGTTTGCTGACCCCGTCCACCGGGATGAGAAACCCGGGCGAGAAGGCGGCGATGCCGTGGAAGAGGTCGCCGTTGGCGCGTCCCAACGCCAGCGCGTAGGTCGCCCCGTCGGAAAAGCCCACAACGCCAATCCGGGTTGGCTCGATGGCCAACTTGCCCCACGCCGCGTCCAGCGCCTGATCGATAAAGTCGCGATCGGTGCCGAAGTCGCTCATGATCGCATCCCAGGTCCGGCCCCGCGACTCCGGCACCAGCAAGGCAAAACCGAGCTCGTCCGCCAGCGGGCTGAACATCCGAATCGGTCCTCGGCTCGATCCCGTCGCGCCATGCAGCGCCAGCACCAGCGGGACCGGCTTCCCCGGCTGGTAACTCCTGGGTACGAACAGTTGTCCGTCGCGCTCGCCTTTGCCGAGTCCGAGGGGTTGAGCTCCCGCGGGCACGGCACCGCCTTTGGCCGGCTTCGGCCGGGCCGAAAGACGGGCGCCCGGCGCGATCCGGGTTGGCAAACTCAGAAGATTGGCACCGAACGCAGACGCCAGCATCAGCCGGGCAAAGTCTCGCCGCTCCACGTAGACCTCGGATGAGGATGAAGCAGTCTGGACGGTACCTCTTAAGGAGGGGATTCAACCGGGAAGTGCTAATCCCTGTCTCGTTTCAGGTCCAGACAAGATGTTTCCAGCCGGCGGACCGACGGGGGATGTCCCGAAGGTCTTGACTTGGAGCACTCTAAGTTCCCTATAGTGGTGCCGCGCGAAATACACCGGTGCCGTCGTGAGCGAACAGGGGGAGCAGGATGACCGCAATCAGTACCCGGAAACGGACTCAGAGACCCACGCCTGAGGTTGGACCAGACTGCGAGAATACCCCCGAGCCGGAGGCGGCTGAATACACGGTGCACCAGGCCGCAGTCCGCACCGGCCTGAGCGAGCACACCCTGCGCTACTACGAGCGGGCCGGTCTGCTCCAGTCGATCAAACGGCAGGACTCCAGCCGTCATCGGCGGTATTCGTCGGCCGACGTCGCCAGGATTACCACCCTTGCCTGTCTCCGGGCGGCGGGAATGTCGCTGGACCAGATGCGGCGTTACTTCATGCTGTCGGGGAAGGGAAGAAGTGCTGCCCCCGCCATGCGGGAGTTGCTCGAGACCCAGCGACAGATCCTGGAGGAACGCCTGGACCAGATGCGGTGGCACCAGGAGTATGTCGAACGCAAAATCGCCTATTGGGGAGCCGTGGAGGCAGGCAATACAGAAGGTGCGGAAGCCATTGTTACCGAACTGACCCGCCGGATGCAGGAATTTCAGCAGCGCAGCCGGCCGGAACCGATTGAGAGCCGCTGAAGCAGCCAGCGAGATCACCACCAACTGCAGTTGAAGGAGCATCGCATGAGTACTGTCAGTCCCCAGGCCGCCAACGCCAAATCAGCCGTCAACCGGATCGGAGCGTTCGGCTACGCCGCCCAGAGCGCCAAGTCTCCGATGGCGCCGTTCAAATTCGAGCGGCGCACTCCGGGTCCCAAGGATGTCCAGATCGAGATCATGTATTGTGGCGTTTGCCACTCCGACCTCCATCAAGTCCGCGACGAATGGAACGGCTCCAATTTCCCCATGGTGCCGGGCCACGAGATCCTGGGGAAAGTGACCGCAGTAGGCAGTGAGGTAACCAGGTTTGTGGTGGGAGAGCTCGCCGCAGTCGGCTGTATGGTCGACTCCGACCGGACCTGTCCCGACTGCAGGGAAGGGCTGGAGCAGTTCTGCAATAACGGGGTCTACACCTACAACAGCCCTGACCCGATTCTCGGCGGCATGACCTACGGCGGATACTCGGACCGCATCGTGGTCGATCAGCACTTCGTGCTCCGCGTTTCACCCAATCTGGATCCCGCGGGAACCGCTCCACTCCTTTGCGCCGGCATCACCACCTGGTCGCCGCTGCGGCACTGGAAAGTCGGTAAGGGAGACAAGGTGGGGATCGTGGGGCTGGGGGGGCTGGGGCACATGGGACTCAAGTTCGCCAAGGCCTTTGGGGCCCACCCGGTGCTGTTCACCACCTCCGCCGGCAAGCGGGACGATGCCATGCGGCTGGGCGCCGAGGATGTAGTGATATCCCGGAACCCGGCCGAAGTCGCGAAGCACGCCGGTTCGTTCGATTTCATTCTCGATACCGTGTCGGCCTCGCACGACCTGTCGCAATATCTCAAGCTGCTCAAGCGGGATGGTACCCTGTGTCTGGTCGGAGTCCCCGAGACGCCCCATCCGTCGCCGTCGATCGCCGATCTGATTTTCAAGCGGCGCCAGCTGTCCGGTTCGCTGATCGGCGGAATCAAGGAGACCCAGGAGATGCTGGACTTCTGCGCTCAGCACAACATCGTCTCGGACGTGGAGGTGATCCCGATGCAGCAGATCGAGAACGCCTTCGAGCGGATGCTCAAGAGCGACGTGAAATATCGTTTTGTGATTGATATCGCGAGCCTGCAGAAGGATCGCGGCTAGGCAGGATTCAGCGGTTGCAGGTCTTGCTTCGGCCCGACGCCGAAATGGCGCGCCAGAGCGAGTCGCTCATTGCTGGAGGAGCCGGCGATTCAATGGCTGCCTCCAGCACCGGCCAGAGACCGAGGGCGCAGAAGCTCTCGTCGCTGACAATCGGCCGAGTCTGGCCGGGCCACTTTATCAGCAGCGGAACTCGGAGGCCGGAGTCGGCCTGCTGCACCAACGTGCTGTCCGGCTCCCTCCGCCAGGTGTGGTCCGAGGTCACCACCACCAGCGAACTGTCCAGCCGTCCCGCGCTGTCAAGCACACTCAGGAATTCGCCCAGTACCCGGTCGGTATAGTGCAGATGGCGCATATACCCCGCGCTGTCCTCCGACATCCGCTCGCCTTGGTACGCCCCCCTGAACCTCCCCTGCTCGTCGAAAATGAAAGGGGCGTGCGGCAGAGGCAGGTGAATCAGGAGGAACGTGTTGTCGGGCTCCGAGGCCAGCGCTTTGAGGGCGCTTGTCTTCATGGTGCTCAGGAGATAAACCCAGCTGTCGCTGTACACCCGAGACGAAAGCGGCGGCCAGATCGACTGGCTCAACGGATCGGTCCAGTGCTGCAGGTTCCGCATCAGCATGAGTCCGACTTCGGAGACCCAGGTGGTCCGCTTGTAGGCGTAGGGGAGACTCCACACCCGGTCTGGCGCGTCGGGTCCAACCAGTCCCCGATAGTTGATGTAGAAGCCGATCACCGATGAGCGGTAGTTGTGCTGGTGCAGCGAATCGAAGATCGAGGGAACCGCCACGCTGGGCCGCTGCCCGCTCGAATCCTTCCAGGTTGCCTCCCCATTGCCCGGAACCACCTCACCGTTGGTTTGAAACACCAGACGGGGGATGGCATAGCGGGTGGCCCAGCCGGCGGAGTGGGCGTCACGCATGACGACCGACTGCTCGGCCAGCTTCTTGAAATTGGGGAAATCCTCTTTGATCTGTCCCTCGGGCGCCAGACGGACCCAGGAGAGTTCGTCGAAGATGACCAGTACCACGAGAGGGCGGCCCTTTGCTGCCGCCGGTCCAGCGGGAGTGGAGAACTCTCTCGAGTCCCACGGCTTCCACATCACAATCTGAAAAAAGAGAATCGGTACCAGGGGGAACATTACCAGGCAGGCGCCCCGGGCGAACTTGGCCAGCTTGTCAGGCCACTTTCGCCAAGCCAGCCCGACCACCAGCCCCACGCCCAGCCACAGCAGGGTGGCCCTGGTAATGGAGGGATTCTTGTTGAGGGCGGGAAACTGAGAGAGCAGAGCGGCAATCAGCCCGAGGATCAGGCCCAGTTCGTGGAGTCTGCGCCGGCGACTCCATTGCCACCGGGCCAGCGCCATACCGATGGCGTAGACCAGCAGCGAGAGTATCAGGACCGCGACGATCAGCGCCAGCGCATCCTGCCGCTGCCAGAAATAGTCCCAGCGGTTTCGCGGGGTACCCCAGGAGGCGATTTGCCGCCCGGCCAGAAAAGTCGCCAGGACCAGGGCGGTAGCGATCGCCTTCCAGCCCGGGCTGCGATGGCTCATCCGCCGCGCTTGCGGAGGAAGAGCAGGGTCCGCGGGGTTCCCGGGACCGGATGGGCTTCGACCTCGGTAAACCGCTGCTGCAGAACATCGCGGCAGCTGTTCAGTGTGAGCCAGCTGAAATCTTCAGAGCGGAACCGCAGCAGCCGCCGGAACATCGGGTCGTCAGTCGGAACGAACTCCAGCACCACGTGGTCCCGGCTCAGATCGTACAGCAGGTCGCGGGAGGCTTCCAGCGAGAGGTTCGCGCTGACCAGCAGATGGTGCAGCAGCGCCAGGGCGAGCACCAGGTCCGATTCGACCCGGACCAGAAGGGGATCCCGCTCCTGATTGCGGAACCCGATCCCGGGAGAAGGATTCGAGAGGTCGGCCACCATCGGGGTGATGGTCGCCGGATCCTTGCGGAGCCGGCGGTAGAGCATTTCGATGGCGTCGTGATCCTGATCGACCGAAATCACCCGCGCACCGGCACCCGCCGCCAGATAGCTGTACTCACCGGTGTTGCAACCGAGATCGAGAACCTGGGTGGGCCGATGCTGATCGAGATATCGCTTGATCAGGTCGCGCTTGGCGTTACTCGCAGCGGCGTCGTAGGTGCAGGTCGAGGTGTAGTCGGCCCAGACCCCCGAAGGCTGGTAGCCATCGGCCAGCCCCCTGACCTTGCTCCGCAGCCGGCCGAGATTGGCCCGTTGGGCCTCGGGCGAGCCGGGAGACTTGGGAGTCGCGGCGGGAGACGGCTTTTCCGGTTCCTGTTTCTCCACTCGACGCCCCAGCATCAACGGGAGTGTGAGGTCGAGGAGCAGACTGGGCCGCCAGCGTGAGACGGCACCGAAACTCCGGGAGACCTGCTCCAGAGTCCGGCCACCGAGATTGCCGAGGAAATACGAGCGAAGATCCCAACCCTGCTCCCGGTTGAGCAGAAGCGGGAAGGTAAACATCTGGTTGAATTGCCCCAGGGCTTTCCAGATGTCGAGCCGGGCCGGACGTTCGATCGAAGTGAGGTCGATGAACACCGGCTTGCCGCCCCGGAACTGCACATTGTAGGCGGTGGCGTCCTTGAGGGAGAGCCCCGACTTGAGGAGCCTGAGCTGCAGATCGAGGGTCAGGATCCCCGCGTCGGCCAGCATCGAGACCGACCACTCATAGGGATAGGTGATCGGCGCGATCGCGTGGTGCTCGACAAACTCGGCTGCACCGGGGTGGGAACCGAGCAGCTCAGCCTTCTGGCTGGTGGTGACTCGGGAACTGGCGACCAGCGTCCCATCCTGGATCAGCGATGCGAGCAGGCCACTCTGTTCAATGTCGTTCAGGATGGGAACGAAAGATTCTCCCAGCGCGCGGAAGATCCGGTCCGCGTGCCGAAAGACATACCCGTCAGGATCCCGGAACGACGCCGCGAGGCGTCCGCCGGGTTGGGTCATTTCCCGGCGGTATCGTTCTCGGGCGTGGACCGGCCCAGCAATCCTCGGAAGACCCGAGCGATCGAGCGACGGAAGAAGGCCGCCCCGCCAACCACCCCGGCAACCAGGGCTTGGAGGACGATCGACCCCGACACCGGGTCTATGTAGAGGAGCGCGAGAGAAAGGAGCACAGGTTCCTGCCGGTCAAAGGGCCGAATGCAGCGAGTGGAGCGTGACCTGAATGTTACGGTAGAATGATGGCTCCGGTTTGTCCACTGTGACAAGCCCGCTGTTACCGGATTCCTGTCGGTTCCCCTCCAGCGAATTCGCATCTCCGGCTGAACGATCCAGTCGACCTGAGCGTGGAGATGGAAATGACGGCACCGAGCACCTTTCCCGGTGTGCGGCCGGGATGGCGTCCGACCGTTCGCCTTCCGACGACCGAAACAGCCAACCAGCGGGTCCAGTCAGTGGACCTCCTTCGCGGCCTGGTCATGGTGATCATGGCGAGCGATCATGTTCGCGACTACTTCACTCAATCCCGCTTCGATCCCACCGACCTG
>CAZOES010000027.1:0-34442 GCA_964578865.1 uncultured Gemmatimonadaceae bacterium
GCGATGAGGTGACAGTCGGGGGCCGCAAGCTCAAAGGCGCCACTCGGCTCAAAGCGGTCGCAACCGGTGAGATCTGGGGCGGTACCATCAGTGAGATTCCACTGGGCAACCTGCCGGCTTCCGATCTCAACGGCGATCACAACGATTCCGATACCCTGCCTATCGTCGTGGCCAAGGCCAGCGATGGCTGGGTGCTCTTCGCCGACACCGATGGCGACGGCAGTCTGGCCAACGAGAAGCCGGTTCACGACTATCTGGTGGCCAGGGAATACTTCGGCTGGAGGAGCGGCGGGCGGCCGGCGCCGATCGGGATCGCGGCCAATTTCTCGGAAGAGAAGGGAACTCCCAGACTCAATCTCTTCTTCGACACCAGCGCACACGGATCGCACGTGTCGGGCATCGCTGCTGCCAACGACATGTACGGGATCGCCGGGTTTGACGGGGTGGCTCCGGGGGCCTCGCTGATAGGGCTCAAGATCGCCAACAACGCGCAAGGCGGGATCTCCACCACCGGCAGCATGTTCGCGGCCCTGCAATACGCCCTCAAGTTTGCTGCCGACAGGCGCCTGCCGCTGGTGCTCAACATGAGCTTCGGGGTCGGCAATGAAGCCGAAGGAGCGGCCCGGATCGACCATCTGGTCGACTCGGTGCTGGCCGCCAATCCCAGCGTGGTGTTTGCTATCAGTGCCGGCAACGACGGGCCTGGACTCTCCACCATGGGATTCCCCGGGTCGGTGAGCCGGGCCCTGACGATCGGCGCCACATTTCCCGGCGTCTTTCTCGGTGCCACCGGCAAAGGTGGCGATCCGGTGGCGTACTTCAGCTCCCGCGGTGGAGAAGTTGCCAAGCCCGACATCGTGACTCCGGGCATGGCCTATTCGACGGTTCCCCGCTGGAGCGTGGGGAGCGAACAGAAGGGTGGCACCAGCATGGCGTCGCCCCATGCCGCCGGGTTGGCGGCGCTGTTGGTTTCGGCTCTGGTTCAGCAAGGCCGTCAGGTCGATGCCCGCCAGATCAAGCAGGCTCTGATGGTCACGGCCCGCCCGATCGGCACCGAGGGCTTTCTGGACGACGGCACCGGGGTCGCGGACGTCGAGGCCGCCTGGCGCTGGCTCTCGGCCAACCGGACCGTTCCCGAGGTGGCGGTCATGGCCCGGGGGAACGGTGTGACCGCGGCTTATCGGGGCCGAGGCCTCAGCTCGTCAGTCGACACGCTGCAATCGTTCGATCTCACCTTGCCGCAGTCGGCCAGTGAAGCTCAGTACTCACTCCGTTCCAGCACCCCATGGCTGCGTTCGCCCGAAGGGGTGAGGCTCCGGGGCGGTGCCAACAGCGTGACTTTGAGTTATCAATCGAAGCTGCTCACCAAACCCGGGGTGTACACCGGAGTTGTTACCGGATGGACCGCCGATACGCTGCTTGGCCCGGTGTTTCGACTGGTCAACACCGTGGTAGTTCCCCAGAACGGGAGCGACATCTCGGCTGAACTTGGGTCGGTGCCTGCCGGGAGTGAGGGAAGGGTCTTCTTCGAGGCCCAGGCCGGCCGGCCCTTCGCGGTGACCTACACTGCCAGACGGCCGGGCGAGCAGGTGCTGGCCTATCTGCATGAACCTGGCGGGCAGCCCTATCGCGAGGACAACGGGTTCGGGGCCGGCGCCGGCGATCAGGCGGGAGTGCTGGTAGTGGACGCCCGCGACGTGGTTCCCGGGATCTACGAGGCTGACGCCGTGGCTCCCCCGCTCGACGGGGCCAACGCGTCCATCGTGGTGAACCAGAGTCCCTTTGCCATCGAGGCGGGCCGGACCCGCGACAGCGTCAGCATCAGCCTCACCAATGTTGCCGGTGAGACGGTAAGTACCCAGCCATTTGTCGTCATGGTCGGGGCCGAGCGGGTGGTTCAGGTCAGCACCAGGGGCGGTGACACTCAGCGGATCAGGTTCGCCCTGCCTGGATGGGCGGTGCATGCCGTGGTGGACGTCAGTATGGATCGGGAGCAGTGGCCCATCTTCACCGATTTCGGTCTCACCGTGTTCGATGCCGATGGCCGGCAGTACGGCCAGGCCCCGCTCAACTACGCCTTTGGCCGGGTCCACGTCGATTTTCCGGCCAATCGAGATACCACCGGACGAGGCTCCGCCGAGGTCGGGTTGTTCCCCGGACTGGCGGAAGTGAACCCCGAGCAGAAGTGGTCGGTCATGGTCTCGATCCGGCTGTATGCCGACTCGGCTCACGTGACCCAACTCCCGCCAGCTCAACATGTGACGATCGGAGCCGCGAAGAAGGTGTCAATTTCGGTGCCCTGGGTTCCTCCGACCCTTCAGTTGGGTGATGGTTTCGTTCCGCTCGGTATCGTGGTAGTTCCCGATGGCGAACACGCCTGGACCCGCGAGGCCGCGCTTCCTTTTCCTGCGACTCCGCTTAGCCAATGACGCAGCGCACCGTTCGGGTCGCGGCCGGCCAGGGCTTCTGGGGCGATTGGCTCGAAGCGCCGGTTCGCCAGGTCCAGGGTGGTCCGATCGACTACCTGATGCTCGACTACCTGGCCGAAGTGACCATGTCCATCATGCAGAAGCAGAAGTCGCGCGATCCCAGGTATGGGTACGCCCGCGACTTTGTCCCGCTGATGGAGCGGATTCTCCCCGATATCGCCGCCAAGGGGATCAAGGTTACCAGCAACGCCGGCGGAGTGAATCCCCGGGCCTGCGCCGAAGCAGTTCGCGAGTCGGCCCGGAAGCTGGGTCTTTCCGAGAAGGTGCGCATCGCGCTGGTTACCGGTGACGATATTCTCCCCCGGCTCGATGAACTGCTGGCCAAGGGTCACGAGATGCGAGACATGGATACCGGCCGTCCACTCTCCACCATTCGTGACCAGGTCCTGTCGGCCAACGCCTATCTGGGCATGGCCCCGATAGTCGAGGCTCTGAAGGGCGGGGCCCAGGTGATCATCACCGGCCGGGTGACCGATACCGGTCTCACGCTCGGTCCATTGTTCCACGAGTTCGGCTGGCACACGGACGATTGGGACAAGGTCGCCGCAGGAACGGTGGCGGGCCACATCATCGAATGCGGGGCCCAGGCCTCGGGAGGCAACCTCCTGCGTGACTGGCGCAAGGTGAAAGGGATGGCCAATCCCGGTTTCCCCATCGCGGAGGCCAGCGCCGACGGCACCTTTGTGATCACCAAGCATCCGGGCACTGGCGGAGTTGTGAATGTGCCCAGCGTAACCGAGCAACTGGTCTACGAGATGGGCGATCCCAACACCTACATCACACCCGATGGGATCGCCGACTTTACCACCATTCAACTCAAGCAGGTGGGCAAGGATCGGGTCAGGGTGAGCGGGATCAAAGGCCGCGAGCGGACCCCGATGCTCAAGGTCTCGATTGCCTACTTCTACGGCTACAAGGCAGTCGGCACCCTGGTCTACAGCTGGCCCGAGGCGTACGACAAGGCCAAGGCGGCCGACCAGATTCTGCGCCAACGCCTCAAAGACCTGGGTCTCGAGTTCGAGCAGATCCTCACCGAGTATGTCGGAGTCGATGCAACCCACGGCCCGCTTTCCGGCCCTCCCAGCCCGGAAACCGCTGAAGTGCAATTGCGGATCGGGGTGAGGAGCAAGGACAAAGCCGCGGTCGAACGGTTCACCCGGGAAATTGCCCCGCTGGTGTTGACTGGTCCGCCCAGTGTGACTGGATTCGCCGGGGGGAGACCGGAAGTGCAGGAGGTGGTCGCCTACTGGCCGGCCCTGATCGACCGCACTCTGATCGAGCCGCAGGTGAAGGTGGAGATCCTCGATGCCTAGCGCCGAGAAGATGGTCCAGCTGCGCCGCTTGGCCCACGCCCGCTCGGGCGACAAGGGAGACACGGCCAATGTCGGTCTCATCGCTCTGGAGCCGGAGTACTACCCGATCCTGGTGAAACAGGTCACCAAGGCCCGGGTGGCCCGGCACTTCAAAGGGATGGTAAAATCGGTCGACCGTTTCGAACTGCCCAACCTCAAGGCTCTGAATTTCCTGCTGCACGGTGCGCTGGATGGCGGCGGAACGATTTCGCTGAAGACCGACGCCCAGGGAAAGGTCTACTCGACTGCATTGCTACGGATGGAGATTCCGGTGCCCGCGACATTGGCTCGGAAGCTGGCGAAGTAGCGATGGAACCCGGAACCAGGAACAGCCTGCCCCGAGCTTGTCGAGGGGAGGAACCTCCGTGCTGACGAATCTCGCCGATGGCGTTCTCAACCTCACCCTCAATCGCCCCGAGAAGCGCAACGCCCTCGACTCGGCCACCATCGCAGGCCTGACCCAGGCGCTGCAGCAGGCCGAGCTCGATTCCAACGTTCGGGTCGTCGCGATTCGGGGCGCGGGGAAGGACTTTTGCGCCGGGGCCGACCTCGACGAGCTGCTGGCTTCGGCCGATAAGTCCCCGGAAGAAAACCAAAAAGCAGCGGCGAGCCTGGGCCAGGTTTTTTCCCTGATGCGAAAGCTGCCTAAACCGGTGGTGGGAGTGGTGCAGGGAAGGGCGCTTGCCGGTGGAGTGGGTCTGGCGACAGCCTGCGATCTTGTGCTGGCCGCTTCCAGCTCGCAGTTCGGCTATCCCGAGATTCAGCGCGGTTTCGTGCCGGCCATGGTCATGACCATGCTTCGCCGGGTGGCCGGTGAGAAGCGCGCGTTCGACCTGGTAGCCACCGGGCGGCTGATCACGGCGGCCGAAGCGCTGGAGCTCGGCCTGATCTCTCAAGTAGTTCCCGAGGCGGGACTCGAATCGACCGCTACGGCCCTGCTGGGGCAGCTGGCCTCGAGCAGTGCTTCGGCCCTGGCGCTGATCAAACGCCTGTTCTACGAGCTGGACGGCCGGTCATTTGATGACGGGATCGTCCTGGGCGCCCGGATCAATGCGATCGCCCGGGCCCACCCGGACTTCCGCACTGCCATCGCCGCCTTTCTCAAGAAATGATCAAGGCGAGGATCTTCGTCGCCCTGCTGGGATTTCTGCTCGCCGTGGCAGGGATCTATCTCGACAACCGGCAACTGATCTGGGCCGCGATGGCGCTGCTGGGGGTTACTCTGGCGCTGCGCTACTGGGGTAAGCAGCGGCCTGCTCCCCCGCCGGAGTAGCGTTTGTCGTTCCGACATCAAGCGTAGCGAGTTGTTCGGGGTCGGGACGACACATCTGGAGTGAAGTTTTTCGCCGCTCTCCGCAGTTTCTCGCACCGTGCATTGGATGGGCCCGCTGCTATCCTCGGCCCATGTCCCACCTCGCCGCCCGCCTCGAAGAGGCTCGCCGTCAGCTTCACGGGTCCTACGGGTTCCGCGACTTCCGTCCCCTCCAGCGCCGGGTAGTTCAGTCAATTCTCGCGGGACGGGACACCCTCGCGGTCTTGCCAACTGGAGGCGGCAAGTCAATCTGCTTTCAGATCCCCGCCGTGGTGCTGGGTGGCCTGAGCATCGTCATCTCGCCGCTGGTCGCTCTGATGCAGGACCAGGTGTCCGCCCTGAAGAACCGGGGAATCTCGGCCGACACCCTCAACAGCCTGATGTCGCCGCAAGAGCAGAAGACGGTCCGGGATCGCCTCGCCAATCGAACGCTCCGGTTGCTTTACGTCTCGCCCGAACGGGCCGACCGGCTGGGCTCCGATCTCGCCGCTCTCTCGATTCGCCCCAGCCTGCTGGCGGTCGATGAAGCTCATTGCATCAGCGAATGGGGCCACGACTTCCGGCCCAGCTACCGGGCCCTCGGGAAATTCCGGGAAGCCATCGGCTGTCCGCCGACCATCGCCCTCACCGGCAGCGCCACGCCGCCGGTCCGGGCCGATATCCTGCAATCGCTCGGACTCCAGAAACCGGATCAGCATCTGGGGTCCTTCGATCGACCCAATTTGAGATTCAGCGTTGTCCCGCTTCGCCAGCGTCGTGAGCGGATGCAGCTGTTGCTGGGCCGGCTGGATGCGAGGCCCGGACTCACCATCGTCTACGTGTCCACCCGCAATGCCGCCGATGCCCTGGCCCAGCGGATCTGGTACGCCGGTCACCGGACCGCAGCCTATCACGCCGGCCTGACCCGCGAGCGTCGCTCCGAAGTGCTCGATCGGTTTCTGGCCGAAGATCTCGATGTCGTAGTAGCCACCAGCGCCTTTGGGATGGGGATCGACGCACCCCGGGTTCGCCTGGTGGTTCATTGGGGTATGCCTCCGACTCCCGAGGCGTACTACCAGGAGGCAGGGCGGGCTGGGCGTGACGGGCAGATCTCTTCCTGTCTGCTGCTGCACCACCGCTCCGATGCCGGAATCCATCGAAGACAGCTGGAAGTGACTTTCCCGCCCCGAAAAGTGGTGGAAGATCTCTGGCGTCACCGGGAACGTCGCCGGCTGCACCCTGCCGGTGTCGTGGCTTCGGCCGACCGGCTGGCCCAGGAACTCCGGGCCAGTGACGGCTCGGTCGACTGGAGCAGGGTCCGTCGCCGGAGAGACGCGGCCAAGGGGCGCCTGAAGGTGATGGAGCGGTATGCCGCGGGGCGGCGTTGCCGTCGCAGGGTGCTGCTGGGCTACTTCGGCGAAGAGGCTCGGGAATGCTCCGGTTGTGACGCCTGTTCGGCACCGGGCCTCGCTCAACGCTTGAGAGACGCGGTCGGTCGGATGCGCACCGCCGAGTAAAGTGATTTCTGCGCCCTCAGAGTGGCCAGCCGCCTGGCGGCGTGGCCGCTGTCGGGATCGACCTCCGGAATCCGCATCCCCATTTACGCACCCGGAGACCCGGAATTGTCGACTGCTTGCATCCAAATCCCCTCCCGAGGCCGGATCAGCAATCCCGCCTCGCCCGACACCAGATCGCTGAATACGCGATTTGTGGTGACGGTCTGGGCCATCTCCTCCCTGGGCCTGGGGAACATCTGGCGAGTCCCATTTCTGGTGACCCGGCATGGTGGTGGGGCGTTCCTTCTGGTCTATCTGGCTGCCCTGATTCTGCTGGCGTTCCCGATTCTGATTGCCGAGTTGATGGTCGGCCGCCGAGGCCGGGTGAGCCCGGAGTGCTTTGGGAACGTGGCGCAGGACGAAGGGCGTACCTTCCGTTGGAGTTTCTCTGGAGTCATCTACAGTCTTGCCGGAGTGCTGCTGATCTCGGCATACGCCGAGGCAATTGGATCAGATATCACGGCAGTAACCCCGGCGAGTCATGCTCCCGGTTCCTTGACGGAGCTCGGCATATCGGCGGTTTTCCTGTGGGCCGCGGCGGCGATCGCCGCTCGGGATCTACGCTGGGGGTTGCGTCCGCTTCACACCAGGCTCTTGCCCATCGTACTGCTGCTCCTCGCCGGTCTCCTTGTCTACAGCTGGTCAGCCACCGAACAACCAGGACAGACTCTGCTCCATGCGGTTCGGCCGGATTTCTCCCGGCTGGGCTGGGATGGCGTATTCGATGCCTGTCGACTAGCGCTGTTGACCCTGGGGGTCGGACTGGGAATGGGTGTATCCTACGGGACGGTGATCCACGACAGCGTCCCGATTCTTCGGGTGAGCCTTCTGGTCCTGCTGGCGACCACCGGGCTGGTGCTGGTCGCCGGTATTGGAGCCCTGCCGCTTCCAGTTTCTGCGGCGCGACGTGGCCTTCTGCTGTTGTCGGGTTTTGCCGCGGCGGTGGCCATCCTGTATCCGGTGGTGGAGCATGCCACCAACTGGACCGGTCTCAGCCGGCGGAACGCGTCCTACCTGGTCGCGACCGTGGCCTGGGCAACCGCGGCGGCCCTGGAAATCGCGGGAGGCACTCATTCGACCAAGTGGCTCGAATCGCTGGGTGTCAATGTCTTCATCCCGGCGGCTGCGCTCTGCGGCGTCTTGTTCGCCGGGTGGGCCATGTCTCGCCGCTCCTGTCGCATGGAGCTGGGGCTCCGTCCGGCCCAGCTCTTCGTGGTCTGGCGTTGGCTGATCCGCTACCCGGTCCCGCTGATCTTGTTTGCCATGGTCCTGTCTGGTCTGTTCCAGGCCGCCAGATAAGAAGCGCCGCCACGGGATGACCGTGACGGCGCTTCAGCTCTGAATCTCCGGCTTACTTGTTCCGGGCAGCCACTTCCTTCTTGTACGCGTCGCTGGCGTAGATCGCCACTTCCACCCGCCGGTTGTGCTCCCGCCCCAGTTCGGTCTCGTTGGACTCGATCGGCTCGGCCTCGCCCATACCCCTGGTGCCGATCCGGCTCTTGCGGACTCCCTGGTTCACCAGATAGCTGGCAGCCGAAGCAGCCCGCTTCTCAGAGAGCTTCTGGTTATAACTGGATGACCCTACCTGATCGGTGTGACCCACGATCAGCAGATCGGAGCCGGGATACTTGCTCAGGCTCTTGGCCAGGTTCTTCAAGTTGGACCCCGCGGTGGGCTTGATCACGTCGGAATCAAAGTCGAACAACAACCCCGATTCGAAGGTGACCGCGATTCCCTCGCCTACCCGTTCAACCCGGGCGCCGGGAATGTTCTGTTTGAGTTCCTTGGCCTGCTTGTCCATCTCAGCCCCGATAATGCCGCCCACGATGCCACCGGCGGCGGCTCCAATGATGGCACCGGCGGCAGTATTGCCGGCCGCATGGCCAATTACCCCACCGACGACCGCCCCGCCAGCTCCACCCACCACCGCGCCGGTCTGAGACTTGGTGGCGCAGTTGGTCAGGGTCAGGGTCAGGGCGGTGGTCAGCAGGATGGTGTGTCGAAGAGAATGCCGGGTCGAACTCATGAAACCTCCCAGTGGTCGGATAACCCAGGTTCAAGCGGGTGGAAGCTTAGCGGCAGGTCACCGGTAACTCTGTGACCTATGCCCTAGGGCCTGGCACCTCCCCCTTTGGGGTCATTGAGACCGGCCCGAAGCGAGAGCGGTAACCGGCTCCGCGCCTCTCCCAGCAGGAACAGATCGTAGGCTGCTGATGCATGAATCCAGGGGAGACCGTTCACCCCCAGAGTGGTTGCCTCACGATAGAGGCCCAGCGCTGCTTCTGGCTGTGCTCGTATTGTGGCGATGCGGGCCCGAATGAGAGCCACAGCTCCCCGTTCGTGGGGCCGGAAGCTGCCGATGAGATTGTCGGCCTGCCGAAGACCAAGCCGGGCCGAGGCCACCGCAGCCAGCCCGCGATAGTCCAGCCGGTCGGGAAACTCGGCAGCGAGGGCGCGGGAGACCGCCAGCGAACGGCGCCAGTCGCCCAGATCATACAGCGCGCTCGCGAGCCAGTAACGGTGGGACCGTTCATTGGGGTTCACGACGAGCTGACGGTCCAGCCAGCTTACGGCCCGGGTCAGGTAGCGCCAGCCGACCACCCCGTAGCCATGGGCCTGCAACTCTTCACCGGCGACCGTCAGGGCCGCACCCTGGGACCAGTAGGTGTTGGGTGGCAGGGATTCGCCGGCACTCAGCACCAAATCCACGCCCGCTGTATCTCCCGCGGCGGCCAGGGCCCGGACCTCGAAGACCAGTCCCGAGCGGCGGTCAGGATAGCGGGTTTTGAGCTCACGGGCGGCCTTGAGCTCGGCGGCATGGTCGCCCAGAAGGTGCAGGGCGTGGGCGAGATCGTTCCAGTAGGGCGCCCAGCCGCGCATCTCGCCGCGGTCGGGATCGAGCGTCCGCAGGGCGTCAAGTGCTTCCTGCGGCCGGTCGGTCTCCAGCGCCAGGTCGGCAAGATTGTAGACCGACTGCGACCCCGGGGCACTGGCCGCGGCCTTTCGGCTGGCAATCAGCTCGGCCTGGCCATCGCCGGCCATCCGGGCCGTGAGTGCCTCGACCCGCACCCGCTGGTAATCCGTCAGCAGCGCGTCCTTCGACTTGATCACCTTGAGCAGGGAATCCACCTGGTCGATCCGCTGAGCGTTCCAGCTGGCGGTGGCCGCGGACAGCAGGGCCGAAACGAACTCGCTGTCCAGCGCGAACGCCCGGAGATACTCCGGGATGGCCAGATCGTAGGCCTGTTCCCGCGAACGGTTCAATCCTCGATCGAAAGCCTGATAAGCCTCGAACCGGGGCGGACGGCGAACCTGGTCCGAGGCCATACTCAGGCGATCGTCCTGGCTTAACGCCACCATTCCCATCAGCCGCTGGCGCAATTCCGAGATGGCCGCCTCGGGAGCAGTTCGGGCCACGGTGATCGGGGACAGCGAGACCAGCACTCGCCCCGCGATGGCGTCGGCGACTTCGGCGTGGAACTGGAGCGAATCACCCACTCGATAGTACGAGCCGGTGATCACCGTACCTGCGCCGGTTTCGTCGTGCAGCACCGCGACCGGGTCGACCGGGCGGGACTGATTGCGCTGTTCCTGGATCAGCTCCGATGCTTTGAGCGAAGTCCCCCAGGGAACCACCCCCACCGACCCCATGGCATGGAGCCCTTCGGTGATCCAGTCACCGGCCAGGCGACCCCAGGTATCCAGGTTGGCGTCACCGGTCTCGTTCACAAAGGCGGCGACGGCGACCGGCATGCGGACCGAGGCAGGTCCGAGGTTCCGCCTCTTCCATGCCACGAACCCGGCGATGGCTCCCAGCACCAGGATGCCGATGGTCGCGACGGTCAGGCGCCGCCGGGCCGGCGTGGCAGGCTTGTTAGGGGGACCGCCCGAGGCCGAGAGCCGGCCTTCCAGTGCCCGGACCAGACGGTCAGCGTCGGGAGGGCGATCTTCGGCGGCGGGAGAGAGGCAGGCCGAGACCAGCCGGGCGAGGGCCGGGGGAGTGTCGGGCCGCTTGGCGACAATGTCGCCGGCCGAGACGCCCATCATGGCCAGATCGGGCAGCTGGCCGGTGAGACACTCGTAGGCGACTACCCCCCAGGTGTAGAGATCGGCCCGATGATCGAGACTCGGGTCGGCGATGCGCTGCTCCGGCGCCATGTAGGCCGGGGTCCCGATGGCGCCGCCGCTCTCGGTCGGCGGCTCCTCACCGGGTGCTCGCACCAGCATCTTGGCGATGCCGAAGTCGAGCAGGTAGGCATGGTCGCCCACCAGAAAAATGTTGCCCGGCTTGAGATCGCGGTGCACGATGGCGGCCCGGTGGGCATGGCGGAGCGCGTCGGCGACATCCCGGATCAGGGTGATAGTCATCGGGATGGGGAGCTTGCCCATCTTCTTGAGCCGCTCCCGCAGCGTCTCCCCCTCGAGGTAGGGCATGACGTAGTAGAGCTGCCCGCCAGCTTCACCCGAGTCGATCAGTCCGACGATATGGGGGTGGGCCAGCCGGGCCACGATCTTGGACTCGCGCAGGAAGCGCTCGTGACCCAGATGGCTGGCCACTTCGGGTTTGAGGACCTTGAGAACCACCCGCCGGCCGTGCTTTCGCTCGTAGGCCAGAAAGACCCGGGCCATGCCACCCTCACCCAGTTCCCGGACCAGCTCGTAGCGATCGTCAACGTCGGCTGCGAGGATCGGCTTGCCGTCGCTGTCGGGGATCTTGATTTCCCGATCGAGAATCCCCTCGGGCGAGGAGTCGGCCGCCAGCATGCTCTCGACTTCGGTACGGAGACTCGGGTCGTCGGCGCAGACCACTGTCAACCAGGCGTCACGCTCGCTGGGATCCATATCCCGCGCCTGATCGAACAGCTCCATCATCCGCGACCAACGCGACTCATCCGTCATGAACTCGGGTAGACCTCCTTATGCAACCAGGCACGGGCCTTGGCCCAGTCGCGATTCACGGTGCGCTCGCTGACCTGGAGGAGCTCGGCGATTTCCTTGTCGGAAAGTCCCCCGAAAAAACGATACTCCACCAGGGCTCGAAGCCGGGGGTCCAGTTTTTCCAGCCGATCCAGCGCCGCATCGAGTGCTAACACCTCCTCAGGCGGCAAACCCTCCTCGGCACCGACATCTTCGAGGGTGGTAGCCACCATGCCGCCGCCCCGCTTCCCGGCCATCCGCCGGCGGGCATGATCGACCAGGATCTGGCGCATGGCGCGGGCGGCAACCCCGAAGAAGTGGGCCCGGTCCTGCCAGGGCGCCTCGGCCGATCCCAGCTTGAGGAAGGCCTCGTGGACCAACTCGGTCGGCCGCATGGTATGGTCCGGCCGTTCCCGGCGGAGAGCCCTCCGGGCCACCTGTCGGAGCTCTTCGTAGACCAGGGGGAAGAGCCGGTCCCGGGCGTCAGCATCCCCCGCGCGCACCCGCTGTAGTAACTGGGTGACTTCGTGTGCTTCTGGATTGTCTGGCGTCATGATGAAGGAAGGTGGCGCAATAGTGCACGATGTGGAAGGCTGGGCGTCAGGGCGGCGGACTGGGCTCCGATGCCGCCGCTCTTCCCCCCAGCGCCTCGGCGATACGTTCCAGCAGGGTGATGTTGCGAAACGGCTTTTCCAGGAACCGCGACCCCGGCTGGTCGCGCAGTGCGGCCACCATGTCGGTGTCGGCGGTATAGCCGGACATGTAAATGACTGGTAAGCCCGGCCGGCCCAGTCTCAGCCGGTTGGCCAGGGCAGCGCCATCCATGGCACCGAGGACCACATCGGTAATCAGCAGGTCGACCACATCGTCTGGGCCGGTCTCTTTGAGTGCTTCCTCGGCCGAGTTGAATGCCCGCACCTCAAAACCTTCGTCCTCCAGCATGGCGATCGCCAGACTGCGAACCGCCGGGTTGTCTTCCACCAGGGTGATCTTGATGCCCGCCGCAAACAGCGGCGGAGCCACCGCTGCTTCGGCTTCGGGCGTTACCTCACGATCGGTGCGGGGGAGATAGACCTTGAAGCTGGTGCCCCTGCCCGGCTCGGTGTAGACCAGGATGTTTCCACCGGCCTGCCTCACAAGTCCGTAAACCGTCGCCAACCCCAATCCGCTGCCCATTCCGCCTTTGGTCGTGAAATATGGCTCGAAGATCCGGACTCGGATGGCCTCACTCATGCCGATCCCGGTATCAGTCACCGCCAGCATACTGTAGGCGCCGGGTGAAATTTCCGGGTGCTCGTTGAGGTAGGGGTCTTCCAGCTCGACCGCCGAGGTCTCGATCAGCAGCTTGCCGCCCTTGGGCATGGCATCGCGAGCGTTGACGCAGAGGTTGAGGAGCACCTGCTCGAGGTGATGGGGATCGGCGACCACCCGGCCACTCTCGCTGGAGAGTGAGCACTTGAGGTCGATGGTCTCGCCCATGAGCCGGCGCAGCATCGGCTCCATGGTTCGCACCACCACTCCCACGTCGAGCACCCGGGGCGCCACCGGCTGGGGCCGGCCGAACACCAGCAGCTGGCGGGTAAGGGACGCGGCCCGCTCGGCGGCGGCGATGATCTGGGTCAGGTCGGCCTGCTGTGGGTGACTGGCGGGAAGGCCCTGTTTCACCCTGTCGGTAAAGCCGAAGATCGCGGTCAGGAGGTTGTTGAAGTCGTGTGCGACGCCGCCCGCCAGCCGTCCGATCGCTTCCAGTTTCTGAGAGTGGCGGAGCTCTTCTTCGAGCTTTCTCTGACTACCCAAGTCGACGTAGGCGGCGACCAGGGCGTGGATGTTACCCTCGGCGTCGCGCAGCGGGGCGGTCGAGATCGCGACATCGAGTTCGCTGCCGTCGCGGCGGAGCCGCCGAGTTTCTTTCGCCGAGAATGATCGGCCACCGAGCACTTGAGTCCGGAAGCGGCGGTACTCTTCCTCCCGGCCGGGCGGGATCAGGTTGAGCGGCTTGCCCAGCACCTCTTCCGGCTTCCAGCCGAACATCTTCTCAGCGGCCGGACTCCAGTAAGTGACTTCGTCGTGCTTTTCGATGGTGACCAGGGCGACCGGAACCGCATTGATGATGGCGGTGAGTTGCTCAGCCTGGGTCTTGAGCTCGTGCGACAGCCCGGCCAGATCGGCGCTGAGCCGGTTGCGATCGGTGCTGAGTTCTTCCCGAGCCCGCCGGTCGGCCGCCAGCTCTCGACTGATAATGGTCCCCGCGCCCACGGCGAGGATGAGGGCGGTCAGACCGGCCAGTATCAGCCCGCCGACCGCGCGAGTACGCTGCTGCCCGGCTCGCTCCCGGCTGGCCACGACGTTCTGCCCGATCATGCCTTCCAGTACTGCCACTTGAGATCGGACCTGGTCCATCAGAATTCGCCCGGTTCCCTGGGCAATGATGTCGCGGGCGGCGTCGAACCCCAGGGTCCGCCGGACCTCGATCACCCGGCTGAGTTCCGCCTGCTTCATCGCTACGGTAACCAGCAGCGAATCGAGCAGCGCAACACCGCCGGGAATTTCCTCCAGGGCAGGGCGGGTGCTTTGGAGCCGGGGGTTGAGCTGCCGGGCCGCGGCCAGGTACGGTTCCAGGAACCGGCGGTCCCCGGTGACCGTATAGCCCCGCTGACTGGTTTCCAGATCCTGAACGAACGAAAAGCCGGCCCGAAGGTCGGAGAGTGCGGCTTGGGCTTTGAGGGAGGCGTCGGTCTCCCTGACGAACTGGGTGCTCGAGCGATAGGCCAGAGCTCCCAGGGCTGCCACCAGCAGCAGGAATCCGGCGATCGTCAGACCGATTTTTTCGCGCAGAGCTATCGGCATTGCACGTGGTTCGAGGTTCAACCCGTCCCTGACCGGGCAGCGAGACACCCCCGGTTGGAGCTATCTTATCCCCTGGCATGAGCTAAGCAAGCCGTTCGGTGCCAGCCGAGCGGCCGTCCCTGAACCATAGTTGGAGCCATGGATTCCTCGCTTTACTTCACCGAGCAGCACCAGCAGGTCCGCGACATGGTCCGCGAGTTCGGCCTTCAGGATGTAGCCCCGGTGGCCAGAGAACTGGACCGCACCTCGACCTTTCCCTGGGAAAACATCCGCAAGATGGGGGAGCTGGGACTGCTGGGAGTGCCGTGGTCTGAGGAGCTCGGCGGCGCCGGGATGGACCAGCTTTCGTACTATATCACCATCCATGAGCTCGCCAAAATCGACGCGAGTCATGCCCTGACCATCAGCGCCCACACCAATCTGGGCACTTCACCGATCGTCGATTTCGGCACTCCGGAGCAGAAGAAGCGCTACGTGCCGCTGCTCGCCTCCGGCAAAGTGTTAGGTGGTTTCGGCCTGACCGAGCCGGGCGCCGGCAGTGACGCCGGTGGCACCGCCACAACCGCAGTGGACAAGGGCGATCACTACGTCCTCAACGGCTCCAAAGTGTTCATTACTCACGCCGGCGTTGGTGAGATCTTCGTCGTGACGGCCCGGACCACTCCAGGCCAGGGCAGCAAGGGAATCACCAGCTTCATTCTGACCAAGGAAACCTGCGACCTCGACATCTGTGCCAAAGTCGGCGTTGGTCACGAGGCGAGCCTCCCCCAGATCAAAGGATTCAAGGCCGGCAAGAAAGAAGACAAGATGGGCTGGAAGGCGAGTGACACTCGCGAACTGGCCTTCGAAGATGCCATCGTGCCAAAGGAGAATCTGCTCGGTACCCCCGGACAGGGGTTCATCAACTTCCTCAAGACTCTCGATGCCGGCCGCATCGGCATCGCCGCCTTCTCGCTCGGCATTGCCGAGGGGGCGTACGACGAGGCTGTGAAGTACGCCGGGGTCCGCAAGCAGTTCGGCAAGGCCATCGGGAGTTTCCAGGGAGTCCATTTCCAGCTGGCCGATATGGCGCTGGAAATCGAAGCCGGCACCCACCTCTTGTACCACGCGGCCTGGCTCAAGCAGAATGGCAAGCCCTTCAAGAAAGAAGCGGCCATGGCCAAGCTCTTCTGCTCCGAACTGGCCATGCGGGTGACCACCAAGGCGGTTCAGATCTTCGGTGGATACGGCTACACCACCGATTATCCGGTTGAGCGCATGATGCGCGACGCCAAGGTCTGCGAGATCGGTGAGGGGACCAGCGAGATCCAGAGAATTGTCATAGCCCGTCATATACTCGGGGACATCGTGTCATAAGGGGAGACGGGAGACGGGAGACGGTCTTGGGGCGTAGTCCGTCTCCCCTCTCCCGTCTTCCGCCTTGTGCAGTTGCCCTAACTCAAGGCAATTCCTATCTTTAGGCCCATGTTATCAAGCTGGCTGGGCTCCCGGTTCACACCGGCTGCGGCCGTCCTCCTTCTGGGTGGACGGTTGCGGGGAGCTTGGCTGCGTCTGGCGGGACGGCGGCCTCGGGCCGTGGTGCCGCATGTAGTTCATGTCACCAAGCCCGGGGCGGCCACTCTGGCCGCTGGGCATTCCCGGCAGGTAAATCGGGTTGAGCCTCTGGTTCACCCATCCCCACCCACCGGGTTCCAGACTCTCAAGACCAGGCCACCTCGTTCGTCCCGCTTCCGAGCGGGGAGAGCGCGGTTTGGCGCGGTCGAGGTTCGCACGCGTGAAGCGCGAGATTCTCATCAACGGGAGCCAGCGGGAAACCCGCGTGGCCATTCTCGAGGACGACCGTCTGGTCGAGCTGTTAGTCGACCGGCCGGATCACCGCCGCATCGTCGGCGACATCTATCTTGGCCGGGTCGAGGCAGTCCTTCCTGGGATCCAGGCCGCATTCGTTGACATAGGGCTGGAGAAGAGCGCCTTCCTCCACGCCTCCGATCTCCTCGAGCCGGAAGAAGACGAGGAGCCCACCGGAGAGGAGGGGGATGAGGCATTCGAGGAGGCCGAAGCGGAGAGCGAGGCCGAGAAGAGTCGCGGCCGTGGGCGCGGCCGGGAAGGAAACGGCGAGCCCCGGCAGCGGGAAATCCGCTCCCGCCGGCAGCTCCCCGATGTATCCGACCTGCTCAAGAAGGGCCAGACCCTGCTGGTCCAGGTTACCAAGGAGCCGATTAGCACCAAGGGATGCCGGGTTACCGCCCAGATCTCCCTCCCCGGGCGGTTTCTGGTCTACATGCCGTTCGCCTCGAAGGTCGGGGTCAGCCGCAAGATCGAGAGCAAGGAACTCCGCGCCAAACTGAGAGACATGGTCACCGGAATGCTGGCCAAGGATTCCGGGGGCATGATCGTCCGGACCGTGGCCGAAGGGGTGACCGAAGAGCACTTCAAGCAGGAAGTGGAGTCGCTCCTCAACATCTGGCGAAAGATCAACCGCAAGAAAACCTTCGTCCGGGCGCCTTCGCTGGTCCAGCGGGAAACCTCCCTGACCCGGGGCATCATCCGCGATCTGTTCAGCGCCAAGGTCGACGCGCTTCACGTCGACTCCAAAGAGCTGTTCAACGAGATCGAAGCCTACCTCAAGCAGGTCGACCCCGAGCTCTCCGGCCGGGTCAACCTGTACAACGAGCCGGTTCCTCTCTTCGACAAGTTCGACATCGAAAACGAGATCCGGGACCTGTTCAAGGCCCGCTGCGATCTCCCCACCGGCGGTTACATCATCATTCAGCCGACCGAAGCCCTGGTTTCGATCGACGTGAATACCGGCCGTTATACCGGCAAGAAGGACCCTGAGAAGACCATCCTGAAGACCAACCTCGAAGCGGCTCGTGAGGTTGCCCGGCAGATCCGGCTCCGCGATATCGGCGGGATCATCGTCTGCGACTTCATCGACATGGAGACCCGGCAGAACCGGGATCGGGTGCTGCAGGAGCTGCGGACCCACCTGGGCCGGGACCGGGCCCGGACCAAGGCCTTCGCGGTGTCGGAACTTGGCCTGATCGAGATGACCAGGCAGCGGGTCCGGCCGTCCTTGTGGCATTCGATGACCACCGAGTGCCCAGCCTGCAGCGGCACCGGCCGGGTCTTCACCCCCGAGGTTGTGGCTCGACGGCTGGAGCGCTCACTCAGGCGGGCCGGCCGGGAGCGCCGGGAGCGCCAGCTCTCGGTGCGGGTCCACCCCGAGGTCGCGCTTTATCTGCTGGAAGAGGAGCCGAGGCTGATCCCCAACCTTGGAAAGCTCACCAACCTGGAACTGGAGCTCCGGGACGACCCCATGATGCGGCTGGACGAGTTCCGGCTGATGAGCCGGCCGGGTGGACGCGATGTAACTGAGCTGTACGCTGTTGCTTGATACAGTGGGCTAGTACGGTAGTGGGCTAGGGCGGGAGGGTGACTACTTCTCGCCACAGGCCCACTAGCCCACTAGCCCACTAGCCCACTGTAGTTTGCCCTTGCCAGAACTCCGCCCCTCCGTTAGACTTGCGGGCTCTTGATGTCCGGCTTTTTTCGACCACGAGCCTGTCCATGTACGCGATTTTCCGCACGGCTGGGAAGCAATTCCGCGCCGAAAAGGGTACCACGCTTCAGATTCCGCTGATCGATGACGCGGAGCCGGGAAGCAAGCTGACCTTCGACGAGATTCTGCTCGCGTCGGACGGCACGACCATCACTGCCGGCGCTCCCCTCGTGAAGGGCGCAATGGTCACCGCCGAAGTGGTCGGCCTGGCCAAGGGGATCAAGCTCTACGTCTGGAAGTTCAAGCGTCGCAAGAACTATCGTCGGAAGACCGGGCATCGGCAGAAGTACACCGAAGTTCGCATTACCGACGTCAAGCTGGCCTGAGGATACCATGGCTCATAAAAAGGGCGTCGGCTCCAGCCGCAACGGCCGCGATTCCAATCCCCAGTTCCTGGGCGTGAAGCGCTACGGTGGCGAGCAGGTGATCGCCGGTAACATCATCGTCCGGCAGCGCGGCACCAAGTTCCACCCCGGCAAGGGCGTTGGACTGGGCACCGACCACACCATCTTCGCGACGGTCGATGGCGTGGTGAAGTTCGAGCACAAAGACAAGAAGCGGATGAAGGTGTCGGTCTACCCGGTCGAGGCGGCGAAGTAGGTGTTGGGCCGTTAGCCGTTGGCCTTTAGCCAGTAACCGGACCGAGAAAAGTCAGCCCCCCGCGTATTCGCACGGGGGGCTTTGTTATTTCGGCAGGGCTAACGGCCAATAGCTTATGACTAACGGCCTGTTCGATTTGAAACACAGGGGGCTGGCAAACCGTTAGATTGCCTCAAGACTTTACTTAGGAGCACCACATGCCCGGCCTTTTCGACAAGATCAACTCCGAACTCGAGACCATCGGCAAGCGGGCTCAGGCCGCACTGGACGAGGGTCGGCTTTCCATAGAAAAATTCCGACTCCAGCGCGACCGCGACGAGGCCGCCCGGAAGCTCGGCTACATCATGCACCGGCGGGAGCGGGGCCAGACGGTCGATGCGCTGGAGGTCGATGCCTGGCTGGTGCGGATCGACAACCTGGACGCGGCCATCGCCAAAGTCGAACGGGAAATGGCCGCGACCAAGGGTGAGGTGGTGTCGGTGAGCGAGACGCCAGCCCCTGCGGCCTCAGAGCCGGTGGAGTCGGAGACGGTTGCAGGAGAACCGAAGGCGTAGGACAAGGCAGGCCGGGACGACACCTCACGGCTAGTAGCTCGGCGGCAAGGTCCGGTATCGCTCCAGCAACTCGGTTTGACGGCTGGTCTTCGGTATTTCCACTCCACCAATGAAGACATGCTCCGCTCGGCTCGAGTAGTCGAGCGGATCGCCGGACCAGATCACCAGGTCGGCCACCTTGCCGACTTCCAGTGATCCATAGCGATCATCGGCGCCCATTGCCTTGGCGCCATTGAGGGTGATGGCGGCCAGCGCTCCATCCCATGACATCCCGAACCGCACTGCGTGTCCCGCAGCCCAGCGCAGGTTCCGCGGCCCCCCACTCTCTCCTTCGATAATCACGACCGGGACGCCGGCTTTCTCCATGATGGCCGCCGCATCGAACCGGGCGCCCAGCCCATCGAAGCTGGGAATGTCGTTGATCGGGTTGATGATCACCGGGACCTTCTGAGCGGCGAGGGCAGGGGCCACCTTCCAGGCATCGACTCCACCCGAAATAACCAGCCGGAGCCGGAAGTCTCGCGCCAGCCGGAGGGCGCTCATGATATCGCTCTCGCGATTGGCCAGTGCCACCACCGGCATCTCGCCCTTCAGAGCAGGGAGCATCGCCTCGAGGTCGGCCGCCGGGGCCGACAACTGCTGAATCGCGTTCTTCTTGTAGTCGGCTTTGCGGCGATCATACTCCTGGGCGTCGAGGAACAGCTGGCGAATCCGCTGCATCACACCGGCTCTGCTGCCGCCACCGGCGCTTTTGATGTCCTCGCCTACATCGATCACCAAAGCGGCCGGTGATTTGCGCACCAGCGCCTCGATCCGGTCGCCACTCAGCCCGATGATCGCTGCCTGGCCCTGCACCAATCCGTTGGTGGGAACGGTGACGGCGGTGGTCACTCCTTCCAGCCGCGCGATGGCGATCAGCGGAGTTGCCGGATCGATTCCTTCAGTGACGTTGAAGGCCGCGTTGATGTCGCCCGAGTGGCTTGACTCATTGGTGGCATCCACCGAGCCCACGTCACTGAGCCCCAGTGTGGTCCGGGCGTGGAACAGCCCCGGTGTAACGATCTTGCCGGTGCCATCGATTCGGGTTGCGCCGGATGGAATGGTGACGCTGGCTCCCAGCGCGGTGATCCGCCCATCCTGAAGCACGACGGTGCCACGCTCGATCTTTGGCCCCGACACGGGATAGACCGTGGCGTTGGTGATGGCGACTGATTGGGCGGCGAGGCGGCTAAACGGCGAGGCGGCTACAGCTATCGCCACAATGCCGAAGCCCCAAGTCGCCACTGGCCGCCTGGCCGCCTGTCCGCCTAGCCGCCTGAAGTAGTTGATCACTTGCCCACCCCCGGCGCGGTGATCCCCACATTGAAATCGGTCGAGGGTTGATGCCTGGGATCGTTCCGGTCATAGACCAGCCAACCGTCGTTGTACACCTGGAGTGCCTTGCTGTAGATGGAGAAGGGGTCGCCGGACCAGAGAACCACGTCGGCGGCTTTGCCGGCCTCGAGTGTGCCGGTCACCGAATCAATCCCCAGGGCCCAGGCTGGATTGGCGGTGATCCACCGAATGGCCTGTTCCCGGGTGACGTTGATGCCCGCTTGCTGTCCGGCGTACATCGCCTTGGCGGCGTCCTGATTCAACCGCTGTATGCCGATGGCGTCGTCTGAGTGGATGATGGCACGGGCACCGGCCTGCTGAATCAGCGCGGCGTTCTGGGGCACCGCATCGTAGGCTTCCATCTTGAAGCAGCACCAGTCGGACCAGACCGAAGCCGCAGTGCTGTCGCGGGCCAGCAGGTCGGCCACCTTGTAGCCCTCCACGACGTGATGGAACGAACGGATCTTGAATCCGAACTCCCGGGCCAGATCCAGCATCTGGGCCATTTCGTCGGCCCGATAGCAGTGGTTGTGCACCAGGATCCTGCCCCGCAGCACCTCGGCAAGGGTCTCCAGCTGCAGATCTCGATCCGGCGGTGTGCCTTTCTTGTCTTTGAGCCAGGTGTCCCACTTCTCCCGGTACTGCTCAGCCCGAATGAAAGCCTCCCGGTAGCCGGCCATGTTGCCCATTCGGGTGGATGGTCCCCGATTCTGGTAGACCCGCTTGGGGTTCTCACCGCAGGCCATCTTCATCCCATATGGAGCGCCGGGGAACTTCATCTCCTGCACGGTGCGTGACGGTACCAGCCGCAGGGTGGCAGACCGGCCTCCGATCAGATTGGCCGAGCCCGGCAGCGCCTGCAGTACCGTGACCCCGCCCGCGATTGCCAGAGGAATCTGAGGATCCTGAGGCCAGAAACTGTGTTCGGCCCAGACCTGCGCCGTAACCGGGTTGGTGGCCTCGTTGCCATCGCTCTCGGCAAAGGTGCCTGGTGCCGAGTAGACCCCGATGTGACTATGGGTGTCGATCAGCCCGGGGGTGACAAACTTCCCGGTGCCATCGATAACGGTGGCGTCGGCCGGAGCCGTGAGGTTGGTCCCCACCGCCACGATTTTCCCGTCCTTGAACAGGATCGACGCTCCGGTGAGCTCCGGACCCGCCGCGGTCATGATGGTGGCGTTGCGGATGAACACCGGGTCGTTGGGGTGGCGCTTGTAGGTCGAGGGGTACTGGGCTCGGCTCCAACTGCGGTCGGAACTCGGCGCGGTCGCGGCCGCCGGAGCGACCGCGGTGTTCAGCGGCTGGGCCGGTCCACTGGCGCATCCCAGTGCTCCGGTCAGGAGCGCTGGGATCCAACGGGTGAAACGCATTGTGGGAGATCCTTATTTCAGATGAGAACGGCAGACTACCGTTTGTTCACTGCCAGAAACTCCACCGGCGATCCTGTCAGGGTAATGCGAACCAGGCGGTAGGGCGCCTTGGTTGTCAGGTAGAAAGATACCGGCTGGGCCACGCCTTCCAGATCGGCCCGGAAGGTCTCGAAATCGCCGGCCGGAGTGCGGACCTGTTCGATGTCGGCGACCGTCAAGGTCACATTGCGAACCCGATTCTCGCCCGAGGCAAAGAGCGGAAGGGTCCACCGGGTGTTGAGCGCCAGTGGCAGCGTCGGCAGCAACGCCACCAGGCCGTTATCGTCGATCGCACCGGCCACGATGCTGGTATCCACCGTAAGGGTACGCGGCCGGCCGATCGAGTCCAGTATCTGGGCCTGACCTTTGACCCTGGTCCCGCTGTAGCTCAGCCCGATTCTGGTGTCCTGGCCCCGGACCCGCCCGGTCTGATCCAGCCGGCGCATCCGGCCGGCGGAGTCAAATACCAGGGTGGTGACCTGATTGAGCTGGGGTCCCAGGGTAGTCCGTTCGGTGTAGACCACGCTGTCACCCGCCCGGGCGATCTCGCTCACCTGCATTCCGATGGCCTGACCCTGAGTCACAATCACCATCGAATCGAGCCGGGGAGTAAGCTGAGCAATATTCAGCTTCAGCACGCCGCTGCTGGGCTGCACGTCCTTTTCGGTGAGGGCCCGGCCATTGGGCGCAAACATCTTCACGGTTCCCAGTGCACTCAACGGCTGGTACAGCCTGGCGGCATCACCGGCTACCACGACGGTGAGCTGCGCCGGGTTGAAGACCCGGCGAGCCACATTGCGTACTGATGCCGCAGAGACTCTGGTGACTCGGTCCCGGTAGGTAGGAATGTAGGTCGCAGGCAGGCCATACATCTTGGCTTGACCCAGTGCCGCCGCCAGCTGCGACATGGTCTGCAGCTTGAGTGGGAACTCGCCGGAGAGTGACTCCCGGGCGTGCTCCAGTTCTCGGGCAGGGACCAGATCATTCCGCAGCGTCGCCATCGCGGCTTGAATCTCTCGCACGGCCGAATCGGCCACCGATGCCGGTACTTCGGCGCTGGCCTGGAATAGCCCCAATCGGGCGGTACGCTGGAATGCCGAACCGGTGGTGATGCTCCAGTTGTGCTGGACCGCCAGCGCCCGAACCAGCCGCGACTCCCGCCCTTCACCCAGAATCCGGTTGAGCACCATTGCGGCATACCAGGTCGAATCGGTTCCGCTGACGGTGGTATTGCCGATGACGATATCCGCCGTCTGGGCCCCCCCTCGATGGATCAGGTAGATGGTCGGAGGAGCAGGGGTCGGCACCAGCACCGGCAGACCGACCGGGCGCAGACCCTTCCAGAGACCAAAGGACTTGGTGGCGAGCCGCTGGGCTTCGGCCAGGGTGATGTTGCCGGCGATCACCAGCACTGATCCGGTGGGACGCAGTCGAGCGGTGCGGAAGGCATTCAAGTCAGCCCGAGTGATGCGCAGGACACTGGCCGGGGTGGGCCGCCGGGCATAGGCCAGCTGCCGATAGGTTCCCACCAGAAAGACTCTGCTGGCCAGGGCACCACCATCCTCCGGTTCGGTACTCAGGGTCGCGACCACGATGCTCTTGGCTCGCTCCAGATCGACCGAATCGATGGTCGGGCGCTGGACCATATCGGACATCAGGTCGAGCGCCAGTGAGGCCTGGGCGGAAAGCACGTCGGCTTGAATGCTCAGTGCATCGGGATCAGTGACCGCACCCAGACTGCCGCCCACTGCCTCGATGGCGGCGGACATCTGAGATGCACTTCGTCCGCCGGCGCCGCGAGTCAGCAGGCGTCCCAACAGATCTGCAGTGCCTTCCTTGCCCTGGGGATCGAATGCGGTCCCGCCCGGCATGTTCAGCGTGATCGAGACGACCGGCTGGCGTGGTTGCTCCACCACAACCAGCCGGAGCCCGTTCGGCAGGAGCACTTCCTTCGGGGCGGCAAGCGGATAGGCGGCGACCGGTCCAGGCTGCGGCGGCTCGGCCGGGAATTGAGCCGAGAGCGGCAAGGCCAACATCAGGCCCAATCCGGCAATTGTCAGCGAGGTCATGATGGGCCTCCTACGCCGATCAACAGAGTGACCGCATTCTCCGGCTTGAGCCACGCTGCTGCCACTCGTTTGAGGTCGGCCAGGGTCACCCCCAGCACTTTGTCGGTCTCGCTGTTGGCTGCGTCGGGAGATCCGTGAAAGGTGGCCGCGTGATGCAGTACTTCGGCGATATCGAGGGGGCGCTCCCGCCGGCTCACCGAGGTAGCCAGATACACGTTCCGGGCTCGTTCCAGATCGGCGGAGCTGATTCCGTTGGCCGCCCAGCCGGCCTCGGCGGCCAGTACTCCCGCGAGGGAGTCGGCGCTGACACCGGGGCCGCCGACTGCGAAGAGCCCGAAGGCGCCGGGACCCTGGCGGGTACCAAGAATCCCTCCTTGCACCACACTGGCTACCGCGGTTTCGCCAATCAGGTGACTGCGGAGCCGGGAGTTCTGGCCCTGACCCATGATGATGCCGAGCAACTCGAGGGCAGGGGTGTCGGCGTGGCTGTGTTCGGGGATCCGGTAGAATTGCCCGGCTGCCGGCCGGTCGGCCAGCCGGTCGGTGGCAATTCGGCGGCTGTTGCCGGGCGAGTATGTGGGAGTGCACGAAGGGGCCTGGCTCGCCGGCCCCTTGCCGATGGCACCAAAGTAGTCGACCACCAGCTGCCGGGTCGGGGCTAGATCGAAGTCGCCGGTAATCACCAGCCGGGCGGCGTTGGGCCGGTAATGCTGATTGAGAAAGTCGGCCGCGTCTTTGGTGGTGATGGACTGAATAGTCGCGAACCGACCCAGGGGCGGGTGGGAATAGCCGGCGCAACTGGTCGAATCGTACAATGAGGCGATGGCATCGACGACCGCGCCAGTGTAGGCCTCGCCGGAGTTGCGACTCCGCAGATCGTCGAGCAGACCCGCCTTGCTCTCACCCACCGTGGTGTCATTGACCACGATGCCCCGCATCCGATCGGCTTCCAGCCAGAGCGCCTGGTTCAGCCGGTTGGAAGGGACCGTTTCGGAATAGCGAGAGACATCTTCCTCGACTGCACCCTCTACCCGGCCTCCGAACTGCTCGATCAGCGCCGCGTGGGCGCCGGCCGGGACATTGCCGGAGCCCTGGAACATCAGCCGGTCGAACAGCCGGGCCAGTCCCGCTTTGGAGCCTGCCTCATCCCGGGAGCCGACGAAGTACCAGAGGTCCACCGCCGCAACCTGGCCGGTGCGATCCGGTGCCAGAATGACTTCGAGTCCGTTGCCCAGGGTGAATCGCTCGAAGCTGATCTTGCCGGTGCTCTGAGCCGAAAGCGGTGCAGCGAGAAGAAGCAGTGAGATTGCAGGAATGAACCGCGACAGAGGAGCAACCCGGAACTGAATCACACCAGAGCCTTTCGAGTTCGATCAGGGTAGTTACCGCAGATTCCGTCGACACCGAGTCCGATTAGCCGGCGGATTTCCCGGTCGTCGTTGGCGGTCCAGGCGACGACCGCACCTCCCGCCCGGTGTACTCCGCTCACCAACGCCGCATCGATGAGGTGAGTTTCCATCCACACGGTGCCGGCTCCGGCGGAGCGCATTACTGCAACGGTATCGAGCAGGTACGACGCCAGCAGGACCCCCCGTTGCAGACCTGGGCGTTGCCGGCCCAGACGTTCGACGATTCGATGGTCGAATCCATGCACAGCATAGCGGGCCGGAGTCGGCCCTGCATCGAGGGTGCGAAACAACTCCGCATCCCACTGGGGCGCAAGGGTCTTTACTTCGACCCAGACGGCCAGCCCGTTGAGGATTTGGAGAACCTCGGACAGGATCGGAATTGATTCGCCGTTGGGGAGGCGATGCCGGTCGAAGGCGGAGCGGGGCAGGTCACGGATGGGGCCGACTCCCCGTACCTCGGGGTCGTGATGGACCAGGAGAGCCCCGTCGACCGTGGAATGGATATCGAGCTCGACCGCATCGGCACCGAGCTCAACCGCGCGTTGGAATGCGGCCGGCGAGTTCTCGTAGGCGTGGCCCGAGGCTCCGCGGTGGGCGATGATAGCAGGATGCATGAGACCGAGTAAGCGAGTACCGAGTACCGAGCAGAAACCCGGTACCCGGTCCTCGATACTTCTATCCCTCCCTTTCCACAATCATTGCGATCCCCTGACCCACTCCGATGCACATGGTTGCGAGTCCGTACCGTCCACCGGTTCTGCGGAGTGCGTGCACCAGGGTCGCCAGGATTCGGGCGCCGCTGGCGCCCAGCGGGTGGCCCAGTGCGATCGCACCGCCGTAGATGTTCACCTTGGCCGGATCCAACCCCAATTCTCGCACGCAGGCGATCGATTGGGCCGCGAAGGCTTCGTTCAGTTCGACCAGATCGAGATCCTTGATTCCGATTCCGGCTCGGGCCAGAACCTTTCTGGTGGCCGGAATGGGTCCCAGTCCCATGACGGACGGATCAACTCCGGCCACCGCGGCGGCCACGACTCGGGCCAGGGGCTTCAGGCCGAGCGAATTCGCCGCCTCGCGGCTCAGAATCGCGAGCGCGGCAGCACCGTCATTGATCCCGCTCGAGGTCCCTGCCGTGACGGTGCCGTCCTTGAGAAAGGCCGGCTTCATCTTGGCCAGTGAGTCGACCGTCACCCCGGCTCGAGGATGCTCGTCCAGGCTGAAGTCGACTCGCCCGCCTTTGCCGTCGGGGACGCTGACCGACACCAATTCGTCAGTGAAAACTTTCTTCGCGAGGGCATCCTGAGCCCGCCGCTGGCTCTCGACCGCAAACTCATCCTGCTCGCGCCGAGTGATGCCATACTTCTGGGCCACCCGCTCGGCGGTTTCACCCAGGGCGATGGTCCAGTCCTTCGGCATCGCGGGATTGGTGAAACGCCATCCGACCGTGGTGTCGGCCATGGGAGGCGGCGTCCGATTCCACCCGCTACCGCTTTTGAGCATGACATAGGGCGCCCGAGTCATGCTCTCGACCCCGCCGGCGATGAACACATCACCTTCGCCGGCCCGGATCGCCTGGGCCGCGCTGGCAACGGCCTGCAGCCCCGATCCGCATAGGCGATTCACCGTCTGGCCTGGCACCTCCACCGGCAGCCCGGCCAGAAGCGCCGCCATGCGAGCCACGTTCCGGTTGTCTTCACCCGCCTGGTTGCTGCATCCGAGGATGACGTCTTCGACCTTGGCCAGGGGAAGCTGGGACCGGTCCAGCAGTCCTTTGATGGCTCCGGCGGCGAGGTCATCTGGCCGAATTTCGGCCAGGGCACCGGCGGCCTTGGCGATGGGGGTGCGTACTGCAGCGGTGATAACGACTTCGGACACGGCGGGTTCTCGGTTTTGGATGGCGAGGAAGATAGCGGGTCGGGTGCTTGCGGCGTCGGTCAGGAGCGGCCATGCTCCACTGGGTAGCCAACTTAACAACTCTCCCCCGGAGCCGTCTCCCACCCATCGATGACCGGGCCGGCAGCCACCCCACCTCCCGCTCCGGCGGACGCCGAACTCGTCCGCGCCTACCGGGCAGGGGACGAGAGATCGGCCACGACCCTGGTGGCCCGGCACGCCGGTTCGGTCGCGCGGTTCCTGAACGGGGCCGGCGCGGACGGGGCCGATCTGGATGACCTGGTCCAGGAGACTTTCATCCGGGCCTTCCGGGCGCTCGACAGCTGGCGAGGGGAAGCGGCGTTGCGGAGCTGGCTGCTGTCGATTGCCGGCAACCTGCTCAAGGACCAGTTCCGCAAGAACCGCGGTCGAGTCCTGGTGGCGATCGAGGACAGCGACCTGCCGGCTAACGATGATCCGGCCGCATCGCTGGACGCCAGCGAAGCGGAGCGAAGACTGAGAGAAGGACTGGCGACATTGCCCCGATTGCAGCGAGAGGTATTTCTGTTGCGGGCTCAGCAGGGCATGGACTACGAGGCCATCGCCAACGCGCTGGAAACCACAGCGGGCGCGGCCCGGGTGCATTACCACCACGCGGTGAAGCGGCTGAAGGAGCTGGTAGCATGACCATCGATTGCGAGATGCTGAGCGAGAAGATGCCCGAGGTTGCCCACGGAACTGCTGGGTGGACCCCGGAGGAGTCGGCTCACCTGTCGACCTGCTTCTCCTGTGCTGCGGAGTGGCGGCTGATTCAGCGCGCGGCCCATCTGGGCGATGGAGCCGCGGCCGGTCTCGATGCCGGCGCTCTGTCCTCTTCGATCCTGGCTCAGGTATCGAAGCGGGGCCGCCGGGATCGCTTCACCCGCAACGCCTGGTACACCGGTCTGGCCGCTGCGGCCGCCGTTGCCCTGGTGGTCTACAGCGGTCGGGGGCCCAAGCCAGGGTCGATTGGACCTGATTCGGCGAGCAGCGGCGTGGTCGACGTGAGCTTCCACCTCCCGCTGTCGGAGCTGGAGACGCTGAATGCAGAGCAGCTGCAGGCGGTGCTGGATGGACTGGATGCGCCGGTTGGTGAGGTCAATCCGGATCCGGCACCCTCGTTCGGCGATCTGGACGACACACAACTCGAGCGCGTACTGCGTTCGCTGGAGGGGTAATGAGATTCCCTGTGTTGTTCCTGCTGGGACTGAGCCTCGGTGCGTCCCTTCCGCTCTCGGCCCAGGATCCGGACGATGATACCGGACGCACCCTTCGGTTGCGGGAGCAAATCGAAGAACGGTTCACCCAGAGAGTAAAGGAAGAACTGGGGCTGACCGACCAGCAGGCCTTGAAGCTGCGGGAAACCGTGGGAACCTACTTCGTGAAGCGTCGCACTCTCGAAGCGGAGGAACGGCGGTTGCGCCAGGGGCTGGCGGCTGAGCTTCGCCCGGGCGTGGCGGCCAACAAGGAGACCGTCGCCCGGCTGACCGACCAGCTGCTCGACAACAAAGTGCGTTACGTCGAGACCTATCGTTCCGAAGTCCGCGATCTTTCCGCCTTTCTGGATCCGGTGCAGCGGGCTCAGTTCCTGATTCTGCGGGATCGACTGCTCAAGCGGATCGAGGCGGCGCAGGACGACCCGCCGGTCAGAGGACGCAGACTGAGGCCATAGCCCTCGACCCACAGCCAAACTACCTTCCGAGTATCCTCAGAAGGTGGTCGAATGCGCACTGTTGCGGTTATCCAGCTTGGGCTGGCGCTTTTGGGGGCCGGCTCTCTCGGCGCGCAGTCTCCCGCGGTGGTTTACCGGCTCGATGTGCAGGGAACCATCGAGAACGGTCTCGCCCCTTACATCGCACGGGGTATCCGGGAAGCCAATGCCCGGGGCGCCACCGCCATCTATCTCGACATCGACACCCCGGGCGGACGGGTAGATGCGGCCGAACGGATCGCCGACGCCATCCAGGGGTCCAAGGTGCCGGTCTACGCCTTTGTGAATCCCCGGGCCTACAGTGCCGGTGCGTTGATCGCGCTTGCCACCAACGGGATCTACATGAGGCAGGGTGCGGTCCTGGGTGCGGCCACACCGGTTGATGGGGAGGGGACCAAGGCGCCGGAGAAGTATGTGAGCGCCATGCGGGCCGAGTTCCGGGCGCTGGCCGAATCGCGGGGACTCGATCCTCGAATCGCCGAGGCCATGGTCGACGAGAATCTGGGAGTTCCCGGACTGGTCGATCCGGGCAAGCTGGTCACCCTGAGCACCTCCGAAGCGCTCAAGGTTGGTTATGCCAAGGCCCAGGTAGAAACCGAAGCGGAGTTTCTCACCGCCATCGGTGCCTCCGGCGCGCAAATCGAGGCGATCGACATCAACTGGGCCGAAACCATCGTCCGGTTCCTCACCAGCCCGGTGGTTTCCCCGCTGCTGCTCTCGCTCGGCATTCTCGCGTTGCTCGCCGAGATCAAGGCGGGGGCCCACGGGCTTGGCCTGCTGGTCGGGCTGAGCTCGTTAGGGTTGTTCTTCGGCTCCAGCCTGATTCTGGGACTGGCCGGGATGGAAGAGATCATCCTGCTGGTACTGGGGTTCCTCGCGATCGCGGTCGAGGTCTTTCTGCTTCCTGGCTTCGGGGTCGCGGGGATACTCGGCGCCCTGCTGATCGGCGCTTCCGTGGTACTGGCCATGCTGGGCAGTTTCCCCACCAGTGGCGATGTGGTGCAGGCAGTGGCGGTGCTGGGGGCCAGCGTGTTCATCACCCTGGCGATTGCCTTTGCCTGGTTCAGGCACCTGCCCAACAGCCGCCGATTCAAAGGTCTGATCCACCAGGAGTCGGCACTCTCGGCGGAAGGGTATGTCTCGGCCTTGCCGCGGGGTGAATTGGTGGGCCGGAAGGGGGTAGCCCTGACGGATCTCCGACCGGCAGGCGTGGCGTCGGTGGATGGCGAACGGATCGACGTCGTCACCGAAGGTGAATACATCCACGCCAGCAGTCCCATCGAAGTCACCCGGGCCGAAGGGTACCGCCACGTGGTGCGCTCGATCCAGAATGGCTAGCTGATACTTCTCCTCACTCATTCTCCGGAGTAACTCGTGGACGATATCTCGACCCTGGGTCCAGGGCTGGTGATCGCCCTCCTGTTCTTTGCGGTCATCTTCCTGGTGATTATCGGGCGGTTCATCCCGCTCGGTCTCTGGATTCAGGCGTGGACTTCAGGGGTCCGCGTCTCCTTCCTGACGCTGTTCGGGATGCGATTCCGTAAAGTGAATCCGTCCGACATCGTGCTTCCCCTCATCAACGCCCACAAGGCCGGGCTGGGCACGGTTGGATTGCAGGAGCTCGAGTCGCATTACCTCTCGGGCGGCAACGTGAGCCGGGTAGTGAACTCTCTGATCTCGGCCGACAAGGCCAACATCGCGCTCAACTTCAAGCAGGCCGCGGCCATCGATTTGGCGGGGCGGGATGTGTTCGAGGCGGTGCAGGTGAGTGTGAATCCCAAGGTGATCACTACGCCGAAAGTCGCGGCCATGGCCAAGGACGGGATTCAGCTTTTGGCGCTTGCCCGGGTGACGGTCCGGGCCAATATCAACCGCCTGGTCGGCGGCGCCGGGGAAGAAACCATTCTGGCCCGGGTGGGCGAAGGAATCGTCAGCACCATCGGCTCAGCGGCCAGTCACAAGGCGGTGCTGGAGAATCCGGACATGATCTCCAAAACGGTACTGGCCAAGGGTCTCGATGCCGGTACCGCGTTCGAGATTCTCTCCATCGACATTGCCGACGTCGATGTGGGCAAGAATATCGGCGCCGAATTGCAGACCGATCAGGCCGAGGCCGATAAGCGCATAGCTCAAGCCAAGGCCGAAGAGCGCCGGGCCCTCGCCGTGGCCATGGAGCAGGAGTTCAAGGCCGAGGCCCAGAAGCAGCGGGCCCAGGTCATTGCGGCCGAAGCCCAGATCCCGCTTGCGATCGCCGAGGCATTCAAAATGGGAAACCTCGGGGTAATGGACTACCAGCGTTACCGTAATCTCCAGGCGGACACCGGCATGCGGCAGTCGATCGCGGGGCAGACCGAAACCGGGACCAGTCAGGGCTGATGATACCGATGCCCGACGTGAAGCTGGCGGCGAGTCCCGAAGGGATCATCATCCTCGCGGTTCTCTACGGCATCTTCGCCCTGATTTCCAAGGTGCAGAAAGCCGCCAGCAAGCAAGCCCGGCGGGAAGCGGCCACGCCTGAGCAAAGCGGTCAGGCCGAAGCACCGGGCCAGGCACCGTCAGAAGGAGGCTTCTCGCTCGAAGCGGTGCTCCGGGAAATCGAAGGGGTAAAGCAGGAGGCGGAGCGCCGTTCGGCTCCGCCGCCCCATCAGGATCGGCCCCGGCTCTCCAATCCTCCGCCCAAGGCCAAGCCGCAGGGCAATCGTCCGCGACAACTGGCCAGTACGGAACGCAAAGGTCGGATGGCGGCGGCGCAGGACGAGCGGGGTCCCCTCGGCCGTCATTCGAAGACTCGACTGCCGGCATCCGAGGAGTTCGAGGATCGGGCTTCACTGGAAGACGGCGGCTCTATCGAGGTAGCGGGAGTGCTGGAGAATCTGGACGAGACCCGCCGGCGCCGGGTCGAGGTCGATCAGGACGAAGGGGCCGAGGCGCTGGTACAGCGCCGGATCAACGATGCTCAGGCACGCAACAAGGCGTTCTCCGAAAGCGACCACCGGCAATTCCACGACAAGATCAAACAGGTCGATCCGGCGAAGCCCGCCAAACCCCTGGGGCTTAACCCGGGTCAGTTGAAGACCGCATTCGTGTGGAGGGAGATCCTGGGGCCGCCGAAGAGCCTGGAATAGGCTGAAGGCTGAGGGCTATTGTGCCCAACACTCGCTAGCCCTTAGCCCTCAGCTCTTCGCCTTCTTCCGTCCGAACTTCTTCTTGTACAAATCCATCGCGTAGAGAATCGCATCGCGGGCCTCTTTGGCACCCTCGAAGCCTCGGGTCCTCGTCGTCACTCCCTCCAGATCCTTGTACACCTGAAAAAAGTGCTCGATCTCCTTCAGCATGTGCTGGGGGACATCGGTCAGCTCGTTGATTCCTTCGGAGTAGGGGTCGCTCAACGGCACCGCCAGGACCTTCTCGTCCGCCTTGCCCCGGTCGATGAGGTGAAAGAGTCCGATCGGCCGGCATTCAACCAGGCAGCCGGTGAAGACCGGAATTTTCATCAGGACCAGGACGTCGAGCGGATCGCCGTCGTCACCCAGAGTCCTGGGGAGGAAGCCATAATCACCGGGGTAGTGCACCGCGCTATGAAGCACCCGGTCGAGCCGGAAGATGCCAAGGTCTTTGTCGAGCTCGAACTTGTTCCGCTCGTTGGTGGGGATCTCGATGATCGCGTTGACCACAGTGGGTGGTTCGCGGCCGGTTGGAATGTCGTGCCAGGGATGGAGACCGGAGGTCTGGAGGCGTGGAGGCATGGACGAAAGCTAGTCGTCCAATTCGGGAGCGGGAGCGTCCTCCGGATTGCTGATGAATGAAGCTGTCAGCTCCCCGATCGAGGTCCGGAATACCGAGGGGGTCACTCCGGCGAAACGGCCGAACTCACGGGTAAAGTGGGCCTGGTCGGCAAACCCGCTTTCCAGTGCGATCCGGGTCAGCGAGTGGAACGGCCGGTGCCGTAACCGGTGCAACGCACGCTGAAAGCGGGAGAGGCGGACCAGTTCCGACGGAGGCATTCCGATCCACCGGTCGCTGAGCCTTTCCAGATGGCGGGTTGAGATCCCGGCCTGTTCAGCGGCGGTCGAGACTGAGCGAAGCCTTCCTTGAGCCAGAACGATCAGGGCTTCAGGAGGCTGGTCCCGGAGTTCAGGCAGCAGGCCGCCACTCAGGAGCCGGCTCAGGAAGAGGCACCGTTGGTCCAGACTCTCGATTTCGCCGAGCAGAGCAGCGACCGAGGTCGGCAGGGTGGGGGCCAGCACCTCACCGTGAACGGTTCGGCCGAACAGTTCTGAAGGATCGACCTGGGCGATCCGGCCCAGTCCCCATGGATGGAACCGGATCCCGATGATATCGGTCGCCCCGGTCGGCCGGATCCGGATCGGGCCGGGCAGCTGACCCACCAGCATGGTCCGCTCCTGCCGGACGATCTCAGCACCATCAGCCCGCTCGAACGGATCAGCCAGGTTGAAGACCAGCTCCATGCACCCGTCGGGGAAGACCGGTTCGAATGCCGGATTGGGTTCGGCCGGTGCCCGCAGGGCCCAGATGCAGCGCACCCGGGCGGCCAGCGGGCCCACCGGGCGATATTCGGCGTACTCCAGGTCCGAGGTCGGATTCATTCAATGACCGCCGACCGGGCCGGTATTAGCGTGGAGTTCACTTTCCTCACGAGGCAATCGATGCGTCCGTTGTCCCTGACTCTGATCTCCCTGCTTACACTCTCGGCGACCGGTTTCTCACGCCCCGCCGCCGAACCGCTGGCCTGGATGTCCGGCTGCTGGCGGATGACCCGGGGAGCCACGGTCATCGACGAGCAGTGGCTCAGGCCGTTGGCCGGGATGATGCTGGGTACCGGCCGGACTGTTCGAGCCGGTAAGGTCGCCGAATACGAGTTTGTGGTCCTTCGGGTCAGCCCCACCGGGGCGACCTATGAGGCCCATCCGTCGGGCCAGGACTCCACCACCTTCACGTCCCAGGGTGCACCCACCGGCGAGGAAATCCTCTTCGAGAACCCGACCCACGACTTCCCCCAGAAAGTGGGATACCGAAAGGCCGGGAGCGACTCGATGGTGGCCTGGATCGAAGGGAACACCGGGCAGGGGAACCAGAAGATCGAGTTCCCTTACGCGCGGGTGGCCTGCGCGGCTCGGTAAAGTCGCGCCGCTTGCATTCCGAGTCGAGGTCCATGATACTCCGCCGCTCGCCCGAGTGGCGGAATGGCAGACGCAGCGGACTCAAAATCCGCCGGGGGCAACCCCGTGCGAGTTCGACTCTCGCCTCGGGCACTATCAGTTGCAATGAAGGGTGAGAGCCTGGCTCTCACCCTTCATGCATTACATCACCCCTCAGCGCCCAGCCGTTCAACCACTTTCTCAAGCTCTCCCGCCAGCTCTCGCTGCTCCT
>CAZOES010000028.1:0-33379 GCA_964578865.1 uncultured Gemmatimonadaceae bacterium
CCGCAGGCGGCCTCGTCAGGACAGTCTTGGCAACGCTGGTAGAAGTGCTGGCTGGCGCAGGGGACCGGAGCGATCGGGCCATCGAACAGCCGGACGATCTCGCCGAGGTAGATTCGGCCCGGTTTGCGGGCCAGCAGATAGCCGCCGGCCGGACCCCGCCGGCTGCGAAGCAGCCCGGCATTCCGCAGGTCAAGCAGAATCAGCTCGAGAAACTTGCGGGGGATTCGCTGCCGTCGAGCCAGCTCGGCTATCCGGACCGGCTCGGCAGCCGGTACGGTGGCGAGGGCCAGCAGGGCTTTGAGTGCGTACTTGGCTTTCTTGGAGAGCATGCGCGGCCGGTGGAGACGCCCAAATGTACGAGACCCGGGGCTGGTGACTAGGTTCCCCGGTCCATCAGGATGGCACAGGATCATGACAGACTTCACACCGATGCGTCCCCGCCGGCTTCGTCGCCGCGAATCGATTCGCGCCCTGGTACGGGAAACCGGGCTCAGCCCAGCGCAGCTGATCCAGCCACTCTTCGTGGTTCACGGCCAGCAGGTATCGCGGGAGATTTCGTCGCTTCCGGGGGTGAGAAATCTCTCAGTTGACTCGGTGCTCGATGGAGTGGTGGAAAGCCTGGTGGGCGACGGAATCCAGGCGCTACTGCTGTTCGGATTGCCGGTGGCCAAGGACCCGGTTGGAAAGGAGAACTTTGACGACAACGGGATCGTGCAGCAGGCCCTGCGCCGCTTGCGGGCGGGTTTCCCCGATCTCTTGCTGATTACCGATGTCTGCTGCTGCGAATACACCAGCCACGGGCACTGCGGCATCCTGAAAAGCGACCAGATCGACAATGACGCAACCCTCGAGATTCTTGGGCGGGTGGCGCTGAGTCATGCCCGGGCCGGGGCCGACATCGTGGCACCCAGCGGCATGATGGACCACCAGGTTGCCGCGATCCGATCGGCCCTGGACGGGGCCGGCCATGACCAGGTCGCCATTCTGAGCTATGCGGTGAAATACGCCTCGGCCTACTATGGTCCCTTCCGTGAAGCTGCCGGGAGCGCCCCCAGCTTTGGGGATCGCAGAACCCACCAGATGGACCCGGCCAATCGGCGGGAAGCGCTGCGGGAAGCTGCGCTGGATGAAGCCGAAGGGGCAGACATGCTCATGGTCAAACCGGCGCTGGCTTATCTCGATGTGGTGAGCGCGGTACGGCAGCAGACCAATCTTCCGCTGGTCGCCTACAACGTGAGCGGCGAGTACGCCATGGTGAAAGCGGCCGCGGCCGCCGGCTGGATCGACGAACGGAAGATCGTACTGGAGACGCTCACCGGAATGAAGCGGGCCGGGGCCGACGCCATTATTACCTATCACGCTCAGGATGCGGCTCGCTGGCTCAAGCAGGGTAACCAGTGACTCGCGACAATCGATCCCGAGCCCTTTTTGAGCAGGCCGTGAAGGTGATGCCCGGTGGGGTAAGCAGCCCGGTCCGGGCCTTCCACAGTGTCGGCGGCACCCCCCGGTTTGTTGTGAAGGGGGAGGGCGCCTGGCTCATCGATGCCGACGGGAATCGGCTGCTGGATCTAGTCCTCTCCTGGGGTCCCCTGCTGCTGGGCCACGCCCATCCGGCGGTGGTCGAGGCCATCGGCCGAGCGGCGCAGGACGGAACCAGCTTTGGGGCGCCCACCGAGCTGGAGGTGAAGCTGGCGGAGCTGGTCACCCGGGCCTTTCCATCCATCGAGCTGGTCCGATTCGTCAATTCGGGTACCGAAGCCGTGATGAGTGCGATTCGGCTGGCCCGCGCCGCTACCCGGCGTCCAGCCTTCATCAAGTTCGACGGTTGCTATCACGGTCATGCCGATCCGTTGCTGGCGGGTGCCGGTTCCGGGGTCGCGACGCTGGGCCTGCCGGATAGTCCCGGTGTGACTCCCGCCACCGTTGCCGACACGATCGTCCTGCCTTACAACGATCTTTCGGCGGTGGAAGCGGCTTTCGCCCAGGCGGGAGACCGGATCGCGGCCGTCCTGATCGAGCCAGTAGCGGGAAACATGGGAGTGGTGCCTCCCCTCCCCGGCTTTCTCGAAGGGCTGCGGGCGGTCACGACCCGATTCGGTGCTCTGCTGATTTTCGACGAGGTGATGACCGGCTGGCGGGTGCATAGGTCCGGGGCTCAGACTCTTTACCGAATTGTCCCTGATCTGTCCTGCCTGGGTAAGGTTCTGGGTGGCGGACTTCCCGCTGCCGCCTACGGCGGCCGGGCCGATTTGATGAATCTTGTGGCTCCGGCCGGCCCGGTGTATCAGGCGGGGACGCTTTCTGGTAACACGCTCGCGATGGCCGCGGGGATTGCGACCTTGGAAACCGCCCTCGCTACCGACGCCTGGGGTACGGCTGAACAGTGGAGCGCCGGAGCCGAGAAAAGCTTGAACGCGGCCGCGGCCAAGGCCGGCATACCCCTTCAAGTACAACGGGTTGGAACCATGTTCACCGGCTTCTTCACCGATCAGCTGGTCACTAACTACGACGGCGCCAAACGCTCGAGCCGCGAGGCCTACGCCGGCTTCTTTCACGCAATGCTGGACCAGGGGGTCTACCTGGCCCCCTCACCATTCGAGGCGGCTTTCACGTCATCGAGCCACGATATCAAAGCTCTGGATCACTTCACCGAATCACTTCCGCACGCATTTCGCAAAGTTGCTGAACGAATCTCCGGTTGACTCGTCGGCTATCCACTCCCATATTGACTCCATGATCCTCGGGAACACTTCCTCCGCCTCACTCCACTGCGCCAAGCCGGCGCCGTGTTGTGACTGTGCCTGCGACAACACCGTGCGGTGTTGTTGTGCTTGCGCGTGCGAGGGACTCTCCTAGGGGTGTAACCGTCGTGTAGTTTCGGCCGGCCCGTGGGAGACTCCCACGGGCCTTTTTCGTTTTTCCATCCTGGAGTGATGCATGACCGGCGTACTTCAGCCAGCTGCATGGCAGGCGGACATCACAGAGAGCACAGAGACCTCGGCGTTCATCGCCTGGACTCTGGAGCGCTTTGGTCATCTCCGCCTGGCTATCACCACTCAGTTCGGGATGGAGGGATGCGCCCTGATCGACATGTACGCGAGGCACCAGGTCCCGCTCAGCGTGATCTACCTCGACACCATGTTCCTGTTTCCCGAGACCTACGCCCTGCGCGACCAGCTGATCGCCAGGTATCCCCATGTGGTGTTTGAAAACCGCGGCACCACGGTGACCGAAGCTCAGCAGACCGAACGGTTCGGACCCAAACTGTGGGAGCGGGACCCCGATCGTTGCTGCCAGATCCGGAAAGTGGACCCGATGCGCGGGGCGCTGGCGGGAGTCGATGTCTGGATTGCCGGGATCACCAGGGGACAGTCCATCGCCCGGGCCGCGACTCCGCTGATTGCGTGGGACTGGCAGTTCCAGCTGCTCAAGATCAGCCCGATTGCCGGCTGGGATCGGAAGCGGGTGTGGGAATACGTCTCGGCTAACGAGGTGCCCCACAACCCTCTTCACGCCCAGGGTTACCCCAGTATCGGGTGCACTCATTGCACCCGCCGGGTGGAAGGCGTTGCGATCGACCAGTACACCCGGATCGGACGCTGGAGCAGTTCTCAGAAACAGGAATGCGGTCTGCACACCAATGGCGGCGGTATCTGAGCAAGGAACCAACATGACTGACCAGCCCGACGAGGCAGAGTCCGGCGCCAAGGAGTCGAAGGTCGAACTCGCCAAGCGCCGAGGCAACTTCCTCCGTGGCACGATCGCGGGGACCCTGGAATCAAGCGCGAGTCATTTCGAATCGGATGACATCGCCTTGCTCAAGTTCCATGGCACCTATCAGCAGGATGATCGGGATGCCCGCAAGCGCCGGGATGAAGACCAGGAGAAATCCTACTCGTTCATGGTGCGGGTGGCTTTGCCCGGCGGTACCCTGACCGCGGAGCAGTACCTCGCCTTCGACGAACTGGCCGAACGGCATGCCAATGGAACTCTGCGAGTCACCACTCGGCAGGGCTTCCAGTTTCACGGCGTGCTCAAGGGAGACCTCAAAGCCACGATTGCGGGAGTGAATCGCTCACTGGCCACCACCCTGGCTGCCTGCGGCGATGTGCGTCGCAATGTGATGGCTTGCCCAATAGACCTGACTAATCCAGCCCATCGCTTGGTGCGAGATGCGGCTCATCAGATCGCCAATGAACTGGCGCCCAAGTCAGGGGCGTACCACGAGATCTGGCTGGACGGGAAACAGGAGATCAATACCGCAGTAGAAGAGCCGTTCTACGGCACCCAATACCTGCCGCGGAAGTTCAAGATCGGAGTGGCGCTCTCGACCGATAACTGCATCGACGTGTATTCCCAGGATGCCGCCCTGCTGGCGGTGATTGACGGCGACCAACTCAAGGGCTGGAATGTCCTGGTCGGTGGCGGGCTTGGTATGACCCACAACAAGGGCGACACCGTCGCCCGGCTGGCAGAGACACTGGGGTTGGTCGACCCGGCTCACGGGGCCGAGGCCATTCGCATCGTCGCGGCGATTTACCGGGATCATGGCAACCGGGCCGATCGGCGGCATGCCCGGATCAAGTATCTGCTCCATGAATGGGGGCTCGAACGGTTCCGGGAGGAGTTCGTCAAGCGGGCCGGCTTCACTCTGTATCCTCCGGTCTCGCTGCCGGCCCCGGAATTCCATGACCACCTGGGTCTGACCCAGACCAGCGACGGTGGGTGGACCTACGGAGTGTTCATCCAGAGCGGGCGAATCGCCGACACCGAGCGGCAGCCGCTTCGAACCGCGCTGCGCAATGTGATTCGGCATTTCAAGCCGGCGCTGGCGCTCACCGGTCAGCAGAATCTGCTCTTCACCGGGCTCCGGCTGGAAACCGCCCGGGAAATCGAGCGGCACCTCCGTGCCGCCGGGGTAGCGCCGGCTAACGAGCTCTCGCCCACTCGGCGCTACTCGATGGCCTGCCCTGCTCTCCCCACCTGCGGCCTTGCGGTGGCCGAGTCGGAGCGATCCATCCCCGCCATCCTCGATCAGATCGAAGGCGAACTGGCCGCCCTGGGTCTGCAGGATCGGCCCCTGACTATTCGGATGACCGGTTGCCCCAACGGCTGCGCCCGTCCGTACACCGCAGACCTGGCCTTTGTGGGCCGCTCACTGGGTCTATACCAGATCTACGTCGGGGGCGGATTGGCCGGCGACCGGGTGGCCGATCTCTATCTGGCCCAGGTCAAGGAGCCGGAGTTGATCAACGCCATTCGGCCGCTGCTGCAGCGCTGGGCCGGGGAGAGCCTGCCGGGCGAAGCACTGGGCGACTTCTACCAGCGCCTGGTACCGCGTGAGTCGCCCCGGCGATCAGTCACCGGTAAGGAGACACCGACGGCATCGCTGGTTCAGCTGGGAGTAGCTCGGTGAGCCGGACCGGAGTGCTGCTGGCAGCTCACGGCTCACGCCGGGACCCCGCGGTTAATCAGCGGGTTCACGCGCTGGCCCAGCGGCTCCGGGAAAAGGGCATCGCCGATGAAATCGAGGCCGGCTTCCACCAGGGAGAGCCTGGCTTCCGGGAGGCCTTCGATCGGCTGGAGACCGATAAGGTAGTTGTAGTCCCGTTGTTTACCAGCGAAGGGTACTACACCCGAACCGTGCTCCCTCAAGCGTTGGAACGTCCTGGCCGGTTACAGCCCGCTGTGCGTTACGTCCAGCCGATCGGGGTGAATGCGGGAATAGCCAGGCTGGTGAGGGACCGGATCGCGATTCTGCTGGCAAGGCACGCACTGAGTTTCGAGTCCACCGCAGTGTTACTGGTGGGGCACGGGACTCGAAAGAACCCTGGCAGCAGGGACACCACCCTCGCACTGGTGCAACAGCTGACCGGGGCCGGCCTGGCTGGAAAAGTTCTGGCTGGGTTCCTCGATGACGATCCGGAGGTGGACCAGGTGTTCGAGTCTCTGGGCGATCATGATGTGCTGGTCATCCCGTTTCTGATCGGTGGAGCTCACGCTGGCACCGACTTGCCAGGCCGGCTGAAGGCACCCGCCGGCTCGAACCGCAAGGTGATCTTGGACCAGCCGGTTGGGAGCTATGACGGGCTGGCCGATCTGCTCGACGAAGTAGTCCAGGATGAAATCAACCCGCGTCTGACCGGCTCGGTCGCGCTGGTCGGCGCCGGTCCCGGCGACCCCGGCCTCATGACCGTACGCGGCCTCGAGTTGCTCCGCTCGGCCGATGTGGTGCTGCACGATCGGCTCAGCGCCCCGGAGCTGCTCAAGGAAACCCGGCCGGATGCCATCATCATCGATGTGGGGAAGTCCGCCGGCGGACCGGCAGCAGCCCAAGACCGGATCAATGCCGCGCTGATCCGGCACGCGGGACTGGGAAGAAGGGTGGTTCGTCTCAAGGGCGGCGATCCCTTTGTGTTCGGCCGCGGCGCCGAGGAGCTGGAGGCCTGCGAGGCGGCGGGAATCCCTTGCGCCGTGGTGCCCGGCGTCAGCAGCGCAATCGCGGTACCGGCGGCGGCCGGAATCCCGGTGACCGCTCGGGGCGAGGCCAGATCGTTCGCGGTGGTCACCGCTCAGACCGAACCGGACAGCGTGCATTCTCTCGAGAAGTTCGCGGCCGGCATCAATGCGGTTGACACGTTGGTTGTGCTTATGGGCCATGCTCGCCTGGCAGAGTTTGCCGCCGAACTGATCCGGGGCGGGCGCGACCCCGAGACCCCGGTGGCCTGCATTCAGGAAGGAACCACGGCCCGGCAGCGAGTCGCGGCCGGTACGCTCACGACTATTGCCGGGATTGTGAAGCAAGCCGGGCTCGCTGCCCCGCTGGTAACCGTGGTCGGTGCGGTGGCCCGGCGGGCCAACCGCGCGGTGGCCGCATGCTGATCCTCTTTTCGTTAAACCACCGGCATTCAACGGTGGTGGAGCGGGCCGGCTTCGCGCTCGGACCCGAGGAGCAGGATCGGCTGTACCGTATGGTGCGGAGCAGCTGCGGGGGACAACTGGTCTATCTGTCGACCTGCAACCGGGTCGAGGTAGTCACCTGGATCCCCGCCACCTATCCAGCTGAGGCGGTGAGCCTGGTGCGGGAGATCGGGAAACGGGTCATGCCCGCCAAGGCTACCCGGTTCCTTCGGAAGTCGGTAACCCTGGTTGACGATCAAGCCGTTACCCACGTCATGCGTGTAGCTGGCGGGCTTGAATCGCTCGCGGCCGGGGATGTCCAGGTGCTGGGTCAGGTTCGTGAGGCGTATCGGCGAGCACACCAGGCGGGAACCGTCAGCTCAGAGTTGCATCGTCTCTTCCAGACCGCATTGGGTGCCGGGAGGCGGATCCATCGGGAAACCGGTCTGGGTGTATTGGGTACCACGGTCGGAAAACTGGCCGCCGAAGAGTTGTTGACCCGGGTCGGCGCCCGCCGCTTCCTGGTGATAGGCGCGGGCCGTAGCGGCGCTGCGGCGGCAGGTCATCTGCGATCGGCCGGCGCGGAAGTCGTGATCCTCAATCGAACACTGGGCCGGGCCCAGCGTCTGGCTCACCGTCTCGGCGCTCAGATCGGCGAGTTCGAGAATCGTCACGCCGCACTGGCCAGAGCTGATGGTGCGGTGATCGCGACCGGATCACCTGAGGTCATCATCAGCAGCAGCGAACTGGCCCGGGAACGCATTCGCCAGGCGCGCCAAGGCTCCGACTTGCTGGTTCTTGACCTGTCGGTCCCGCTTAACTGCGAACCGACCATCGCAGACCTGCCTGGTATCGATCTGCGAACTCTCGATCAGCTTCCGCCGACTCGCGCGAATGAAGAACTGGCAGCGACCCGTATCGTGAATGAGGAGGCGGCCAAGTTTCGCCGCTGGATCAGCCTGCGGGGCCGGGCCTGGGCCGAAGTCGCATGAAACCGATCCGAATCGGAACCCGGGGCAGCCCCCTGGCCATCTGGCAGGCCGAGCGAGTCGCCGCGAGACTGCGAGCCGGCCGGGTCGACTGCGAGCTTGTGCGGGTGGTTACCGGCGGAGACATCGACCGGGAGACTCCGCTGGCCCGGCTGGGCAAACCGGCGCTGTTCAGCAAAGAATTGGATGAAGCCCTGCTGGATCGCCGGGTAGATATCGCGGTGCACAGTCTCAAGGATCTTCCCACCGAGCTTCCCGATGGCATTACCCTCGCCGGTGTGCCGGAACGGGAGGATGCCCGAGACGCGCTGATCGGCAAGGGGCCGCTCTCCTGGGCGGCTCTACCGGCCGGGGCAACCATCGCCACCTGCAGCCTTCGGCGTCAGGCTCAACTGCTCCGGTTGCGCCCTGATCTCCATGTGGTTGAAGTCCGAGGCAACATCGGAACCCGGCTGGAGCAACTGAATCGCAACGCCGATTGGTGTGCAGTAATCCTGGCTGTTGCCGGCCTGGTGAGACTGGGCCTCGGGCACCGAATCGGAGAGCGTCTCTCGCTCGATGCGATGCTGCCGGCTCCGGGACAGGCTGCGCTGGGAGTAACCGCGAGAACTGATGATGCCCAGCTGCTCGGAGTCCTGCGGCGCTTCACTAACGATTCGGCAATCGAGCTGGCAGTGACTGCCGAGCGGGCCCTGCTGGCGGCGGTCGAGGGAGGATGCCACGCCCCGGTCGCAGCATATGCAGCCTTTGAGAGCGCCGACCTGAACCGGCTCACCCTGAACGCCCGGGTGATTTCGCTGGACGGCAAGGTGACGGTCGAAGGGGCACTGAGCCGATCGGTCCCAGGTCTCGGCGACGCGACCCGCTTAGGTGAAGAGCTGGCTGCTCAACTGCTCTCACGGGGAGCCGGCCGGATCATCGACTCGGCCCGGGCGGCGATTGGACCGCCGTCATGAGAATTACGCTCACCCTGTCGGAAGGGTCGCTACCAGGCTTGGGGCCGGCACTGGAGCGCGCAGGACTGGAAGTGCGCCGGCGTCCCCTGCTTCGATTCGTCGAGCGGCCAGTTCACCTGATCGGTGCCGCGCTGCTCTCCCGATCCTACCGCGGTATTGTGGTCACCTCCCCGCGAGGCGCGAAGGTCCTGGCCCGTGGGTTCGGGATGCTCTCTTCCATCGAACGGGACCAGCTCCCAACTATCTGGACCGCCGGGGCCGCCACCCGTGACCAGTTGCCCTTCAGCCTGGATGTTCGAGTTCCACCGAACGGGTCAGGGGCAGCACCGCTGGCCGAAGCGATGATCTCAGCCGAGGTCTCCGGCCCGGTGCTGTATTTCGCGGGATCGCAGCGGCGCGATGAACTGCCTGACCGCCTCCGAAGCGCCGGGATCGAAGTGACTGAAGTGACAGGCTACGAGGTTGAGCTGGCGGGGATTTCCGAGGTGCGGGAAGCCTTGCAGGATACTGACCTGGTACTGATCGCCAGCCACCGGGTGCTGCAGCTGGCGGCTCAGATGGTCGGACGGCCTGGCTTGGTCTGCCTCGGGCCGGCCACCGCCGGCACTGCCCGCGAGGCGGGCTGGACCCCTCGGGCAGTGGCCGAACGGCCTACGGTGGATTCAGTCGTCGAGGCAATTCAGTCTTTGTTTTTCGCGGTTCCAGGTCCCCAGTCGTCTCCTTCGAATCCATCCTCGGGGCGCTGATTCACCTCGAGGTCCCGCACCTCTGTCTCGGCCGCCTCCAGCTCCGCCTCATCGACTGGTTCGATCTCATCGTCTTCGGCGGCTGCCTTCTGGCGGACGCCGGGCGCGATCAGCCATGCGATCAGGGCAATCACCACGATGAGGATGAAGATCCCCGACATCAGAAGGTCTCCACCCCGGCCGCCGTGATCCGGTGCGAAATCAGTGGCAAAGGCTTTGGCCCACCGCCGAACTTGATGGCTTGGGCCAGCGCCTCCAGCCCGAGCCTGGCGCCGGCGTCGTCCGAGGCGAACACCGAGGCGATCGGCTCTCCTTTGAGAACCTTGGCGCCGGGCCGGCCGGACACCACGAAGCCGACACTATGATCGATCGAGTCTCCCAGTTTGGCTCGACCGCCACCCATCTCGATCACCGCCTGTCCCAGCGGTCGGGGTGAAACCGAGGCGATGGTCCCCGCCACCGGCGACTCAAACAGCTCGACCACTCCGGCCTGGGGCAAGGCGCCGGGGTCGTCCACGATTGCCGGATTGCCACCCTGGGCTTCAACCAACTCGCGAAATTTGGCGAGCGCCCTGCCGGAAGCGAAAGCGTCCTCCACAACTCTGGCGAGAGGGGCGCGGTCGGCTGCCTTGCCGGCGAGATAGAGCATCTCCACCGCCATCGCCCGGGTCAGCGTCATCAGGTCGTCGGGCCCTTTCCCTTCCAGGGCTTGCAGTACCTCTTCGATCTCCAGCGCATTGCCGATCGCTCTCCCGAGCGGCCGGTCCATCGCCGTGACGAACGCGGCGGTACGGCAGCTTCGCGCCTCACCAAGCCCAACCATGGTCTGGGCCAGTTCGACTGCTTGCGCCGGCTCGGTCATGAACGCGCCGCTTCCGGTTTTCACGTCCAGCATCAGCCCATTCAGTCCCTCGGCCAGTTTCTTGGACATGATGCTGGCGGCGATCAGGGGAATGGAGGGGACCGTCCCGGTCACATCACGGAGGGCGTATAAGCGGCGATCGGCCGGGGCTACATCCTCGGTCTGGCCGAACATGGCGAGCGAGATTCGCTGAACCTGCCGCTTGACCTCATCGAGCGTCAAGGAAGTTCGAAGTCCCGGTATCGATTCGAGCTTGTCGGTGGTGCCTCCGGTGTGGCCCAGCCCTCGGCCCGACATCATCGGCACGGCCACACCGCAGCTGGCCACCAGGGGTGCCAGCACCAGGGAGACCTTGTCGCCTACTCCTCCGGTCGAGTGCTTGTCGACTCGCGGAGTGGCCCACCCGGAGAAATCCAGTCGGGCCCCGGAACAGAGCATCGCCTCGGTGAGGGCCGCCAGTTCGTCCTGATGCAGGCCCCTGATGCAAATCGCCATCAGCATCGCCGACATCTGGTAATCAGGGATTCCACCGGCGAGGTAGACCTTGATGGTATCGCGCCACTCGGCCGGACTCAGCTGGCCGCCGTCGCGTTTGCGTTCGATGAGAGGAGTGAAGTGCATGGTACGGAGACGGGAGACGGGAGACCAATACCGCGAAACTGTGCGCGAAGGTATCCGCGCAAAGTCAGACCGCAAGCCTTGCGGCGGCGCGAGCAGGCAGACAGCTTCTCGACATCACCAATCTTCCGGAGTCTGAATGCGGGCACTGAGACTAGGCGGGTGTCTAATGTTGCTGGCGATACCGGCGGCAGCGCAGGATGTGACCGAGTTGATTCATCAGGCGGTCGAAGCCCAGCTTGCCCGCGACCCGGCGACCGCGCTGGCCCACCTCGAAGCCGCGCTGGCTGCAGAACCTCAGAATTATGAGGCCAATTGGCGTGCCTCTGAGATTCTGATGGACATCGGGAAGCAAACGCCCGATTCGGTGAAGAGCCCGGAGCGCGACTCGATCTACGCTCGTTCCGAACGGCTGGCCCGGGTGGCGGTGGAGGCCGATCCGTCGGGCACCGACGGCTACTTCGTGCTGGCGGCGTCGATCGGCCGGGCCTCTCTCACCAAGAGCAGCAAGGAGCGGGTGAAGCGGGCTTCGGAGATTCGGGCTGCCGCGCTCAAGTCGATCGAGCTGGACAGTGCCAATCACAAGGCCTATCACGTGATGGGACGGTGGAACGCGGAGATCATGCGGCTGTCGGGGTTGTCTCGCTTCTTCGCGAAGACGTTTCTGGGCGGGAAGATCTTCAATGCGGCATCGTGGGACAGCGCCACGGTCTACATGGACAAGGCCATCGCCCATTCCCCGGACAACATTTACCACCACCTGGACGCGGCCGAGATCTACATCGACCGGGACCGCTACAGCGAGGCCCGGATCCATCTCAACCAGGTCGAATCGCTCCCGGTTTTCGATGTGATGGACCCGGTCTATAAGGAAAGGGCCGCTTCGCTCCTCAAGAAGATCGAGGGCAAGAAAGACAAGAAATAAGGTTACTTCTCGTCCAGACTCTCGGCCATCTCTTCCATCTTCTCTTTGAGCGAGGCCTTGAGGGCCGCCTTCTTTTCCTTGAGAAGGCGGCGGACATCCTGCCGAGTGGACACCCACCCATCGGCGGCATCCCGGCTGATCCCCTTCACCTTTTTGCGGATGGCCCGCCGGGTCTCCTCGCCTGACGAAGGCGCCAGCAGCAGGGCCATCCCGGCACCGACCGCGGCACCTACCACAATCCCGGTAATGAAGCTGGTGGTATTCCAGCGCCGGGGCTCAGTCGTTTCATCGGCCTCGATCTCGAAGTCGAGATCGTCAGTTTCATCGGACATATCGTCTCCCCTTGCAGTTACCCGCTTTAAGGTACCTTGATTCTACCCGCCTTCGCCACGTAACTTCGGCATCCTTCTCCAGGCCGGCCATGACCACGCCAGTCACGCAGGAAGAAGTCGAACGTCTCCAAGCCCGGGTGCGCGAGCTGGAGTACGAGCGGAAGCATTTCCTCGCCGTCATCGAGATCCTCCAGGAAATCGCCGGATCGCTGCATTTCGTGGACATCATGCAGTCGATTGCCCGGCGCCTGGGCGAGGCCTTTGGGCTGGACCGCTCCTCGATCTTCCTGGCCGAACAGGATGGCAAGACTGCCCGTCTGGTGGCCAGCTTCGAAGATCCCAGCATCCGTAACTATGTGGTCGACCTCGACCGCTATCCAGAGCTTCGCCGGGCTCTCACCACAGGGGAAACCGTATATATCCCTGACGTGGAGAAAGACCCGTCCATGGACCACCTGCGGGGGACCTTCGAATCCCGCCGGGTCCGGTCGATTACCGTCGTTCCCATCACCTTCCGCCGTGCCGCAATCGGGGCGGTCCTGCTGCGGAGCTTCCGGGACAGCGCGCCCTTCTCCGAGGCCGATGTCCGGTTCTGCGAAGTGGTCGCCAGCCTCACGGCCAAGGCGCTCCGCAACGCTCATCGCTTCGAGAAGCTGCAGCAGCGAGTGGGAGACCCGACCGGTTCCCGTGCGGTGGAACGGGAACGGGTGGCCCTGATTGGGTTCCTGCGGCGGCTGCTGGACGACTTCGCGGCCCGGGAAGGCCCCTGGTCCGAGGGGGTGCTGGCCCGGGCCTCAGCCGAAGAGATTGAGCGGCTGGTGGGCGTCGCGTTGACAGTGCTGCAGCAGGAAGCGGCCGCCAGATAGAACCGGGTACCGAGCGTCTATGACACGGGACAACTCGGTACTCGGTACTCGGTACTCAACGCAATGACTCAGAATTCTCCTCAGGCTCGCGCCGCAGAACTCCGCTCTCTCATTGCCCGCGCCAACCAGGCGTACTACAACCTCGATACGCCCGAGGTCAGCGACGCACAGTACGACGGCTGGATGATCGAACTGCGGAAGCTCGAGGAAGCCCATCCCGAGCTCCGCACCGCCGACAGCCCGACCCAGCGGGTCGGGGCGGCTCCCAGTTCGGCCCTGGCCAAGCATGTACATCGCCGGCGGATGCTCTCCCTGGCCAACGCCTTCTCCCCGGAGGAACTGCAGGCCTGGGAGGACCGCAACGCCCGCATCACCCAGGACGTCCTCAAGTCCGGCTATACCACCGAAGTGAAGATCGACGGTTCGGCCGTCAGCCTCACCTACCAGAAGGGCAAACTGGTCGCCGGCGCCACCCGCGGTAATGGGGCCCAGGGCGAGCTGGTCACCGAAAATCTCAAGACCATTCCCGACGTTCCGCTGGTGCTGAATCATGGCCCTCACCCCGAGCTGATGGAGATCCGGGGCGAGGTCTACATGCCGCACAGCGCCTTCACCCGGCTCAACAAGGAACGGGAAGCCGCCGGCGAACCGCTCTACGCCAACCCCCGCAACACCGCCGCCGGCAGCCTCAAGCTGCTCGACCCCAGGATTACCAAGGCCCGCCGGCTCCGGATGTTCGCCTTTCACATAGAGGTGATCGAAGGCGACCTGGAGGTCGAGAGTCACTCCGAGCTGCTGAGCCTGCTGGAGAAGTGGGGATTCCAGGTCGAGGGTCACCACCAGCATCACCGGAATCTGGCCGCGGTGCAGGAGGCAATTCACTCGTTCGAGGAAGTGCTGGCGACCCTTCCCTTCGATGCCGACGGCGTGGTGGTGAAGGTGGACAACCTCGCCCTGCACGGCGAACTGGGCGTCATCGGAGAGCGGGAGCCCCGCTGGGCCATCGCCCGGAAGTTCAACCCCGATGTGGCGGTCACCACTCTGGAGAAAATCCGGATCAACGTGGGCCGGACCGGGGCACTCAACCCCTACGCGGTCCTCAAACCGGTCGAGATCGGCGGCGTCACTGTTTCCAATGCCACGCTCCACAACGAAGATCTGATCGCCGAGAAGGATCTCCGTGAGGGGGATGAGGTGGAGGTCATCCGGGCGGGCGAGGTGATTCCCCAGATTCTCCGCTCCCTCCCGTCTGAGGATGGCTCCACACGGGGTCCCGTGTTTGTGATGCCGGACCACTGCCCGGCATGTGGCACTCCGGCGGTCCGGGTGGAGGGTGAGGCGATGCGCTATTGCCCCAACGGCTCCTGCCCCGGCCGGATGCTGGAAGGGATCGTCCATTTCGCTTCCCGCGACGCAATGGACATCCGGGGCCTGGGGTACGAGCGGGTGCGCCAGCTGCTCGATGAGAAGTTGATCGCCAACGTGGCCGATCTTTACAGCCTCACCGCCGATCAGCTGGTCCAGCTGGAACGATTCGCCAAACCGTCGGCCAACGCCCTGGTCTCGGCAATCGAAGCCTCCAAGGCCCAGCCCCTTTCGGTCCTGCTATTCGGGCTGGGGATCCGGCATGTGGGCAAGACAGTCGCCCAGATCCTGGCTCGTCACTTCGGGTCGATCACTGCGCTGTCCGGAGCCAGAAGCGGGGAGATTGAACAAGTCCAGGGAGTGGGACCCATTATCGCCGAGGCGGTCGCGGAGTATTTCCAGTTGGAGTCGAACCAGAAGCTGATCGACCGGCTGATCAAGAGTGGGCTGACCGTCACCGAGGCCAAAGCCGCTTCATCCGACGGGCCGCTCTCGGGAAAGAGCTACGTGATTACCGGCACTCTGCCCAACCTGAGCCGTCAGAAGGCCACCGAATTGATCGAACAGGCCGGCGGCAGAGTGGCCGGGAGCGTGAGCAAGAAGACCGACGCGGTCGTCGCGGGTGATGAGGCGGGGAGTAAGCTGGAAAAAGCCAAGGAACTCGGCGTGGAAGTAATTGATGAGGCGGAGCTGATCCGACGGGTGGGTTCCTAGAATAGTACCGAGTACCGAGTACCGAGCACTGAGAACTCGGTACTCGGTACTAAATTCTCGGAACTTGCAGGCGCGCCAAAGCCGATCTAACCTTCAAATGCCTCCAAGCGAGCCAGATGCCCATGCCCATGACCGCGAACGCTGCACCCCCCAACACGCTGCTCCTGAGCCAGCGCAGTATTCATCATCTGCGCCAGGTGCTGGAGCGCGACGCCGGGATGCAGGCCGCTACCTGGCTGCAGGAAGCCGGGTTCGCCGGGGGCGAGGCGGTGTTCGAGGCCTACACCGAGTGGCTGGCCGATCGATACAGCGTGCAGCGCCCGGCTTCTCTCGATGTACGTCATCTGGGTGAGACCCTCTCCAATTTCTTCCGCGAGTATGGCTGGGGCAGTGTCCGGGTTTCTCCCATCGCCTCGGCGGCCCTGGCGCTCGACTCCAGCGACTGGTGGGAGGCCGATGCGGCCGGTGGCGCGTCTTATCCGTCGTGTCACCTCTCCTCCGGACTGTTGGCGGAGTTCTTGACCAGGGTGTCGGAAACGACCATGGGCGTCATGGAGGTAGAGTGTCGTTCCCGGGGCGATGCCCGCTGCCGCTTTCTGGCCGGTGCTCCGGAGTCGATGCAGATCCTGTATGAACGGATGGCGGAAGGAACCGGCTATCTGCAAGCCTTGGGGGTCGAGTCCTGAGGATCAGGACCGGCTGAGCGACCGATGGCCTACAACGTCAGACACAGCAAGTCTCTCAATCACGATCCTGCGACCGGGACCGAACGCGAAGCCAATCGCCTGCGGGAAATTGGTGCGTGGGCGGTCGGAGTGGTGGTGATGTTCGTGGTGTATTGGTTGGTTCGGCGATATCTGTTCTAAGCAAGTACACCTCATCCCGAGTGAGTGAAACGAGCGAGGGATGAGGTGCTCCTCGCATCTGCTCCCTTAGAACACCGACACTCCCTCCACCACCATCGGCGGCACCGACCGGCTCCCGACCCAGCGGCCTTCCTGCCCGACAGCCACCACTCGGCCAAGCAGATCGTGGGCATTTCCCGCAACGGTTACTTCCTGGGCCAGGCCCTGAATTTCCCCGCCGCTCACCCGCCACGCCACCGAAGCGGGTTGTGCAAAGGTGCCTCCGATGGCATTGCCCACCGGTGCGCCGCGAGTCTCTTCGATCAGAATGCCATCCCCCACGACCCCTAGCAACTCTTCGAATGAAGAGGTACCGGGGGTAACCACCACATTGGTCCAGGCCGGCTGGGGCTTGGCAAAGGTCGAACGGCGTCCATGCCCGGTTGGCAGCACGCCGACTCGGGTGGCGGTCTCCAGATCATAGAGGAACGTCTCGATTTGCCCCCCTTGAATCAGGGACACCATCCGGCTGGGCACTCCTTCGTCATCGACCGGGCGGGAACCGGGCCGGCCATCGAGCAGCGGATCGTCTTTGAGGGAGAACAGCTCGCTGTAGACCTTGCTCCCTTTACGCCGTCCAAGAGGAGAGTTGCCCTGGAGCACAGCCTTGCCCAGCAAGGCCTGTTCGACCGGCAACAGCAGGAGCCCCGCAGCCGATGGCATGAACCCGACGGTTTGCCTCCCGGCTGCGACTTCGGCATCGCGTTCGGCCCAGCCGAGCCGCTGACGGAGCCGGGAGACCAGGCCTTCGATTTCGATCAGGGCCGGCATGTCGACCCCGGCCAGCTGGCCGCTGATCACCACTCGCCGGCCGTCCCGCATCCGAGCCGCTTCAACCACCACGGACACCAGGGTGACATCGTAGCTGGCGTCGAGTCCCCTGGTGTTGGCGACCCGAACCGATCCGATACTCCGTTCGATCAGGATGGCGAGGTCGGCCTTCTCGGTAGCCAGTCGGTCCCGAACCACACTGCCGAGGGCGCTGAGATCGGCGAGTGAGGCAGTGGCGGCCCGAGCGGCGTGGGTCAGCACCCGGGGCGGTTTGGCCGCCGGGCGGGGCAGCGTGACCGAGGCGGCCTCGCCCTGACGGGCCGAAGCGAGCGCGGTCTCCAGCAAGGAAGCGGGATGGTCATCGGTCGAGCCGGCAAAACCCATCTTCCCTTCGGCAACGACCCGGAGATTCACACCCTGACTGTGACTGGTGGACGCCGAAGCAACTTTGCCTCCGGCGAACCGAAGGGTGGTGGTCTCATCAGTCTTGAGCACTGCGTCGGCCTGAGAGGTGCGGCGCGCGGCCAGCTCAATGAGGGGACCGATCATGTGGTCTCCCCTCCGACCGACACTCCGTCGATTCGCACATGGGGCGCACCCTCGGCCACGGAAACCCTGCCGCTCTCCGCCCGGGTACAGCCGCTCGCCAGGTGCGACCAGCGGAAGTCGCCGGCCACCCCGTCAACCCGCTGAAGGGTTTCGGCCAGGTCGCCGGCCAGGACCATGGGCTTCACCGTATCGGTCAGGTGGCCATCACGGATGACCTGGCCATACCCTGCGGTGATGCTGAACCGGCCCAGGTGCGAGCTGCCGCCCATGGCATCACAGCAGTAGATGCCGTAGGAAATCCCCCGCAGCAGATCTTCCAGGGTACCCCTGCCATTGGCGAGATAGGTGTTGGTCAGCCGTGCCTCGGGCACCGAACGGAACGAACCGGCCCGGGCGCTACCGGTCGGACGAACCCCGGCGCGGGCGGCTGTCTCCCGGGTGTGGAGCCGGCCCACCAGAACACCATGCTGCACCAGCAGCGTGTTCTGGGTCGGCGCTCCTTCGTCATCGAAGGCGAATGACCCGGTGAGACTCGAGGCGCTGCCGTCGTCCCCCACGGTCATGAGATCGGATCCGACCCGCCGGCCCGGTTTCATGAGTTCATCGGCATCGGGGTGCCGGGCCAGGGAATCGGCCTCGCTGAGATGACCGAGAGTCTGATGAATCAGCGCCGCGGCTAATCGAGGGTCGAGAATTACCGGATAGGTTCCGGCCCGGACTCTCGGTGCAGCCAGCAGTGCCAGGGCTCGGCGTGCGGCCTGACGGAAGAGGTGATCCACTTCCTGGACTCCGCGCCATCCACCCCGGGCCGACCAGGATTCGAAAGCCCGCTCCAGAAAACTTTCCTCCCGGGCGACCGCGCCGGCACTGAGCCGAACTTCGGGCCGGAGATCGTAGAGCATCAGGCCATCGGAATTGGCAATCCAGCGCTCGGTAACCCGGTCGTCGTAGGTGGCCAGCGTGTCGGTGATCCGACGATCGGTGGCCAGCATTTCCTGGTTGAGCCGCTCGAGCAGGGCCCGCTTCTCGCTAAGCGGGATTTCCCGGACGTCGCCATCGAGATCGGAGTAGTGATCGACCTGACGAATGGGGATTTCGGCGATGCGGATGGGAGCGTCCAGCGGAACCGCCAGGGAAAGCTCGTGGGCCTGAGCGACCATCGCAGGCAGCCGGTCGGCTCCCGTGAAGCTGGCGACACCCCAGCCCTTGCCCCGATTGAGGCAGCGGACCATACCCCCGACTTCCACGCCGGTGGTGGCACCCTCGAGCCGGCTGCCGCGAAACGCGATCGCGGTGGCCCAGGTGCGTTCCAGACGGATTTCGGTGTAATCGGCCCGGCTGGCCCGGAGGGCGTCCTGCAGCCGGTCTTTCATGCGGCGGGGGTGGCCCGTTGCTTCACACGTTCCCCTTGAGCCATTTCACATAGTCGGGCCGCATCACCAGCTGATCGCCCTCGATAATCTCACGGTCCCAGGGAAGGATGATCTGGTTCTCGGTTTCGAAGGCGTGGAAGTCCGGCCGGTACGGCCCGGTCTTGAAGGAGACCGCGGTCTTCACCGCCTTGGGCTTGAGTGAGCGCACTTCGTTGAGCGCCAGTTTGAAGGTCGAGCCGGTGTCGCAGGTCTCGTCGACCAGGAGCACCCTGCGCCCCTTGATGGTCGAGGGCGGCCCGGCCACCAGGATCGGATCGGAGTCGGCCCCCCGGCGGGTCACCGCCATGGAGGAAAACTCGACCTGAAGAATCGACGCGACCACTACTCCCGGGATCACGCCGGCCTTGGCGATGCCAAGCACGACCTCGGGTTTGAACTCGCGGGCAACCCGGAGCGCAAGCGCGCGGGTCAACTCCCCGAAAAAGGGCCAGTCGATCTCGAGGACGCCGCGGGGCTGATTGGCGGGAGCGGATTTTTTCATGGTTTGCCGAATCTGAAGGTTCGTCATCCCGAGCGAAGCGAGGGATCTAGCGTGGGCCAGCTGGATCCCTCGGGCCGGTTGCGCCCCGGGATGACGAAGCCACTGCGCCGACGTCGCAAGTAACCTATGCAGCGTATCTTCCAGCTACAACCTGCGTTGCGGCTCCCTCTGGCGGGAGGTATCTTACCCTCAACCTACCTCCTTGACACACAAGGACCGTATTCCTGAATGGGTTTCTGGCGGCGGTTGTTCGGCGGCGACCAGATAAAGAATCTGAAGCCGCAACGTCTCGATTATCTCAACGAAGCGCTGGCGCTGGAACGTCAGGGTGACTATGAGTCAGCCCTGACATCCTACCGGCTCGCCCTGCGCGACAACGCCAACGATCCGCGAATCCTTCAGAATATGGCCATCGCCTTCACCAAGACCGGTCAGGGCGATGAGGCGATCCGTCACTACCGGCGGGCCCTGGCTCTGGACGACACCCTGGTTGGAGCGCACTATGGACTGGCGTTCCGGCTGAAAGAAAAGGGAGAACTGGCCGACGCCGCCCGGCACCTGCGTTCCTTCCTGGCCAGGCCGCCCCGCGGGCCCGATGCCGACCGCTGGGTCCGCCACGCCGAGGCGACCCTGCGGGAACTGGAGCCGGATGGAGTGCCGGAGGCTGAGTGAAGCGCTGGCCCCTGGTCCTGCTGGCGCCGTTGCTCGGCTGCAGCGACATCTCCGGCACCAAAGGCGGAGTGGTCGCGCTGGAGCTTCGGCTGCAAACTCCCCCGGCGGTCGAGCAGTTCGACACCCTGACCCTGTCGGCCCGGGCGCTCAATGCTGAGGGCCAGGTCGTGGCGGCCGATATCTTCTGGAGCTCGCCCGACAGTGAGCTGGTCGTGGTCGACAGTATCGGTCTGGTGACCACCGACAGCAGCAGTGGGACAGTCGTGGTCCAGGCCCGTACCGGCACGCTGCTCTCAGACTTGACGCAGCTGACCTTGCGACGCCGGTCCGACACCCTGGCGCTGACCGCGCCCGCAACGGTCACGGTAGCCGCGGGCGATTCCGCATCGGCCGCACTGGTGGCGACGGTCCAGTCGTTGTCACCCGATACCGTGCCCATTACGAACACTCGCATCCTGTTCGAAGTCGTCGATACCGCCGCGGCACAGGGCAAGGTCCGCTTCCAGGGCGGCGGACTTTCGATCCGGGCGGCCACCAGCAGCAGCGGCCAGCCGGCGGTGCCGGTGACCCTGCGCCGGGTCCCGGGCCAGACCCAGCCCGGCAGCGTGCAGGTACGAGTGTCAGCCCAGCGCCCCAGCTTGAAGGCAGTACCGGGGTCGGGACAGATCTTTACGGTGAACTTCCAGTAAAACAATCACAGCATCCGAGGGCTGCATGGCCGAGCCGCGTACGCTGAACGAACTGTTCTTCGGTGCGATGGACCGGTACGCGACGCGTCCGGTTGCGATGCGGGTCAAGCGGGACGGTACCTGGGCCGATATCTCTTTCGCCGAAACGAAGGAGAAAGTCCAGCAATTGGCCGCCGGCCTCCGCGAGCTGGGCATTCAAGGCGGGAGCAATGTGGCGCTGCTCGCCGAAAACCGACCCGAATGGGCGATGATCGATTTCGCCTGCCTCTCCATCCGCTGCGCCGACGTTCCGGTCTATCCCACCCTTCCCGCCAATCAAGTCTCCTACATCCTGAAAGACTCCGGCGCGGTCGCGGTGTTTGTCTCTACCAAACTGCAGCTCGCCAAGGTCCAGACGATCAAACATCAGGCCCCGGCCCTCAAGTACATCATTGCGCTGGATCCTGACGCCACCGGACCCGATGTGATGCCCTTCGCCGATGTGCTGGCCAGGGGCAAGGCCGCTCTGAGCAAGTACCCGCGCTGGCAGGAAGAGGCGCTCCAGTCCAAGCCGGATGATCTGGCGACCCTGATCTATACCTCCGGCACCACCGGCGATCCCAAGGGTGTCATGCTGACCCACGGGAATCTGACGTCCAATGTGGTGAGCGGCCTCAAGTCGCTGGATCTGCGGGATGGCGACGAGTGCCTGTCGTTTCTTCCGCTCTCCCACGTGTTCGAGCGGATGGCAGGCCATTACTGCATGTGGCAATCGGGCTGCACCATCAATTATGCCCAGAGCATCGAGTCAGTCTCGGCCGATCTGATCGAACGGAAGCCCACCGTGGTTCTCTCGGTGCCCCGGCTGTACGAGAAGATCTATGCCCGGATCATCGAAGGTGCCTCGGCATCCAACCTCAAGCGGAAGATTTTCAACTGGAGCCGCAAAGCCGGCGAGCAGTGGGCCGACCTGGTGATGGCGGGCAAGCCGGTACCGTTTGGGGTGAAGCTGAGCAAGGCAATCGGCGACAAGCTGGTCTTCTCCAAGCTGCAGCAGCGGACCGGGGGACGGCTCCGCTTCTTCGTTTCCGGCGGCGCCCCGCTCTCGTCTGAAATCGCCAAATTCTTCTATGCCGCGGGGCTGCCGATTTACGAGGGCTACGGCCTCACCGAGACCTCGCCGGTGATCACCGTGAATGCGACGACGGCCATTCGGATGGGGACGGTGGGCAAACCGATCGTGGGGGTGGAAGTGAAGATTGCCCCCGACGGCGAGATCCTCAGCCGTGGCCCCCACATCATGAAGGGGTACTACAACAAGCCCGAAGCGACTCGCGACGTGATCGACGAGGAAGGCTGGTTCCACACCGGCGATATCGGGATGATCGACCCGGATGGCTACCTCAAGATCACCGATCGCAAGAAAGACATCATCGTCACCGCCGGCGGCAAGAACATCGCTCCTCAGCCGATTGAGAACCGGGTCAAGGGCAACAAGTACATTCTCAATGCCGTGATGCTGGGCGACAAACGGAAGTTCCCCATCATGCTGGTGGTCCCCAATCTCGACGAGCTGCGCAACTGGGCCAAAGAGAAGGGCCTCTCGGCCGCCAGTGACAGCGCCCTGATTTCGATGACTGAATGTGGCGATAAGATCGAGGAGGAGGTCAAGAAAGCGCTCCGCGACCTGGCCTCGTTCGAAATGCCCAAGAAGGTGGTGCTGGTCGAGCGGGATTTCTCGATCGAGAGCGGCGAGCTGACACCGACGCTGAAGGTGAAGCGGAGAGTGGTGGAGAAAAACTATCAGACCATGATCGAAGGGGTCTACTCCGAACCCAAAGGCGGGACGCACGACACTTATGGCTGAGATCGACCGACCCACCAGCCTTCCGCCTCTGCCATCAATTCGAAGCCATTGACCCGCGGGGCAGCCCCATGTCCCGCGGCGCGCAAACCGGGCAGCACTGCCCCCGCCGCGGCCTCGGCCCAATCGCCAAAGGGCAGCCCCAGAACCATCCCCCGCAGCGACTTCTTCTTGAACGGCATCCGGGGCGACCGGAGCAGGCTCAGGGACTCGCCGGGCCCAACCGAGACCGGAGGATTCACCGCCACCAGGTGCATTCCGGGGAGAAGAACCGTGAGTTCCCCGCCGAAGCTGGCCGCCTCACCAATCAGACCGACATAGCCACCGGGACCTTCGAGCCCAAGAAACGCAGCCAGCGCGGCGGCATTGAGTGCGCCGGGCGCCGGCTGGCTTACCGTGCGGTCCACCTCTCCGAAGTAAGCGATCCGATCGAAGATCCGATACTCCCGGGAACAGACCGGGCAACCGAGGATGCCGCGGACGACTTCCCGGCCCCGCATCTCATCGGGAATGAGCACCAGGAAAGACTCGTCATGGTCGGCCGGGCAACGGAGGTGGTCGGTAAGTTCGATGAACATGGAGAGAAAGAAAACAGCATGAAAAGTGAAAAGTGAAAAGTGAAAAGTAGAGACGCTGCTCGTTCAGTTACGTTTCACGTTTCACGTTTCACGCTTTTCTCGAAGCTATGGTTTGAGGGTAACCCAAGTAACTTTGCCCGCCTCCACCGTGACCGACCGGGTGACCCGCTTGCCGCCGATCTCGACCCCCAGGTTGTAGGTCCCGATCGGGACGTCACCCACCGCGAAGTTCTCGTTGTACAGCGGATGGGAGTGGGCCTTGTCGCCATAGGTCTCGGCGTAGGAGAACGGCGTCTCCACCGGTTCGGGCTTCACGATGCCGTAGACCCGGGCCTGGGGAACCGGCTGGCCGGCGGCATCCAGCACCACCCCGGCAACAATGCCGGTGTTGGGCAGCGGCTCAATCCAAAGCTCCGGGTTGGTGGTGTACTGCGGGAAGCGTTCCAGCGAATCGACGATGAACTTCACGTCTTCGCTGGGGGCAGCATGAACCTCGAGATGCATGTGATCGTTGGTCGCTCTTCCGGTATTGCCGACCAATGAGATGACCTGGCCGGCCCTCACGGTCTGGCCGACTTTCACCTTCAGCTCGGAGTTGTGGTAGTAGACGCTGAACACCCGCAGGGGGCCCTTGGCACCGGCGACGGTGGTGTCGTGCCGGATCGCCACAGTCAGGGCCCCCTGCTCCGCCGGTCCGGCGTACACCACTTTGCCGCCGGCAATGGCGGTTACCTGGGTGCCGTCGGGATTGTTGAACTCCACCCCCTGATGCTGCTGGAAATTGCCGCCCATGGTCGAGCCGTAGCGGTAGGTCTGATCGATGTAGGAGTTATCGGTCAGCGCTATGGGCCGGCGGAACCAGGTGGTCTTGGGGTTCTGAGGAGTGCCGGCTGCACCACCCACTTTCCGGATACAGGGCAGAGTGTCTGCCAGTGGCTTGAGCCCGCAGCCGGTACCTTTCCAGCTCCGCCCCGCAATCAGAATCCGGTTCCGAGGCGAGAAAGCCGCCGAGGCGACCGGCTCACTGACCCAGCCGGTGGGACCATTCACCAGCCGCGAGTTGCCCCGAAGCGTCGTCACCAGAACCCCTCGGCGGTCCAGCCCGATCCGGCGGATGTACTCGTTAGTCAGCACGACGATCGAGGTATCGGCCGGGCCTTTGCCAGCCGGACCGGTTCCGTCGACCAGGGCAACCCAATGCTGGCCATTGTCGGTGGTGAGCTGAATACCATCGGCGGTGCCGACGAAGACCGAGTCGCCCCGAATGACGATGCCGTCGGAGGCGAGGTACTGCCATTCGGGTCCCAGCTGTTTGAAGGTCCAGTTCTTCCAGGTCGTGCCGCCATCGGTCGAAAGGCCCCAGCCATTGCCGACCGTGCCATACCACACTTCGCCCCGCTGGCCGAACGCGAAGGCGTGAATGAAATCCCAGGAGATGCTGCTCTCGGTGCTGTCGTGCCGAAGGTGCTCCCAGACCTGACCGGCCCCCGGCTTCAGGCGATAGATCCCGTCGCCGTAGGTCCCGACCCAGAGGGTCCCCTGGGGATCCCGGGCCACCGCGAGCACGTGAGTGCCGAACCCGGTCGAATCGGGAAGCTTGGGGAAGGGCTCCTTCTCGGTCTGAGCCGAAAGACGTGAAACGTGAAACGTGAAAAGTGAAAGGGCGATTGCGAATCTCAAGTAACGCGCAGACACGACAGGGCTCATAACTCTCCAATTGCTCGAGTCACGTTTTCACTTTTCACTTTTCACGCCCTTTTCAACTCGGCGTCATCCGCAACACATCGATGGTGACGTTGGCCGGTCGGGTGACGACGAACATCACCGCGTCGGCTACGTCATTCACGCTCAACATCTCGCCGCGGGGCCGGACCGGCTTCCCGCCGGTGACTCCATCCCAGATCGGGGTATCGGTCGGGCCGGGAGACACCAAAGTGAAGCGAATTCCGCTTCCGCGATACTCCGCCGCCAGTACTTCATGAAGACCCCGAAGCCCGAACTTGGTTGCCGAGTAAACGCTATTCTCCGGGAAGGCAGTGATATCGGCCACGCTGCCAATGGTGACGATGAGACCTCGGCCCGCCTGTTTCATGGCCGGCAGGAAGGCCCGGAAGACCGCGAACGGTCCCACCAGGTTCACCTGAAGCTGACGGGTCAGTTCCGCCGCGGTCGCGTGCTCGAAGGGAATCCGGTCGAACACACCGGCGTTGCTGATGAGGATATCGGGCGTCCCCGCCTCAGCCAGCACCCGCCGCCCCATCCGTTCGACCGCGCCGGTGTCGGTAAGATCAGTGGAGAAATCCTGAAAGGCCCCGTGGGTCCCATCGCCGAGGGAGCGGGCCACCCGGACCACCCGGGCGCCGGCATCGGCCAGGGCGGTAGAAATGGCGAGACCGATGCCGCGAGAGGCACCGGTCACCAGGGCGAGCTGGCCTTGGAGGCCGCTCACACGTGGGTGCGCCCGTCCACCAGCCTGAGAAACTCTTCGCGGGTGCGGGGATCGCTGCGGAAGTTGCCGCGGACCGCGTTGGTGACCGTCCGCGAGTTCTGTTTCTCCACCCCCCGCATCGCCATGCAGAGGTGTACCGCTTCGATCAGCACCCCCACTCCGTGGGGATCCAGCACGTCCATCACCGCATCGGCGATCTGGTCGGTCAGCCGTTCCTGGACCTGCAGCCGGCGGGCAAAGATGTCGACGATACGGGGGAGCTTGCTGAGGCCGACGATCTTGCCGTTGGGGATATAGGCCACGTGAGCCCGGCCGAAGAACGGCAGCATGTGGTGTTCGCACAGCGAGTAGAGCTCAATGTCCCGCACCAGGATCATGCTGTTGTGCTCTTCCTCGAAGAGCGCGTCGCCCACCGCATCCTTCACGGTCAGCCCGTATCCGCGGGTCAGCCAGCGGAGCGACTTCTCCACCCGCTCGGGGGTCTTGACCAGCCCTTCCCGTTCGGGATCTTCTCCCAGGGCCGCCAGCATGGAACGCACTTCGGCCTGGAATCCTTCCGGCCGAGGGGCGGTGGGGCGGGACTTAGCTCCCTTCGTAGTCGACATAGTTGCGGGGGGTCTCCCAGAGTCGAATGCGCAGCAGGCGGCCGGCGGGGATCTGCCCCGCCAGCTCACGCCAGCAGAATCGCGCGATGTTTTCCGCCGTGGGGATCAGTTCCTTGAAGGCGGGGACGTCGAGATTCAAATTCTTGTGATCGAGCTGGACCAGCAGCTTCTCCTCGATCAGGTGTTTCAGTACGTTGATATCGATGACGTATCCGGTTTCCGGATCGATTTCACCTTCGACGCTGACGTCCAGTTCGTAGTTGTGCCCGTGATAGTTGGGATTGGAGCAGACCCCGAAGACCCGGGTATTCCAGTCATCCGGCTTGGCGGGGTTGTACAGGCGATGCGCCGCATTGAAGTGGACCCGGCGCGTGACAGTGCATTTCGGCATTACCGGAGAACGGTCCCAAAAAGAGGGACTTGGAAGATGGCCCCCTGCGGGCCCACGTTCAACCGGTCAAGCTTGAACAAAAGGGGCACCGGCTAGCCGGTGCCCCCGGAGATGCAAGGGCGACGTCGAAGAGGTTTATTGAAGCCCAATGAAGAAATTTCGGCGCCCTCACCTATGCATCTGTCTTCCCCCGGGGGGCATGACATCAGCGCTGGTATCTGGGCCCTTCACCGGACCTGTTGGCTCAATAACGGAGTTCTCCGACGCCGCTTCATTTCGAAGATAGGATAGGGTGCAAGGGGCGTCAATCGGCTTGCGACTTTGGTACTTCATCACTGAAATGGAATCGGCCATGCCTCTGCTGCTGCTCGGCGCCATCGCGTCGCTCATTCTCTGGATCGTGTTCACCTTCATCTTTTCGCTGGGTCCGGCTGGTGCCGCAGTCCACCTGCTGCTGGGCGTGGCGGCGGTGCTGTTCATCAGGTGGTACGCGCTGAGAAACTGACGTTCAAAGCGTTCCTCGTTCCTCGAATTGACCACCTAACGGCCGAAAGCGGAGATGGCACGATGAACGAGGAACGAGAAACGAGGAACCTGGGTCCCGATAGCGGGGTCAGGGATGCACTCCCAGCCATCCTCGCAGGCCTGCTCTATGTCCTGCTCCTGTTCTCGGTGCGGGAGATCCTGGTTCCCCCGGTGGTCCTGCCACTGGCCCTCCTGGCCCTGTGGCCGCTCCGCGCCCGACCGGGGATGCAGATCGCCATCGGGACCGCGGTGGGACTCACGGTTCTCTGGGGGCTCAAGCTCTACGGCAGTCTGCTGGGCCCCTTCCTGCTGGCTCTCGCGGTAGCCTACCTCCTTGCACCCTTGGTGGGTGCGCTGGAGCGGCGCAAGGTGGGCCGCGGGCTGGCGATCATTCTGGTGGGTCTGCCACCGGTGATCTTCGCCGTCCTGCTTTTCGCCTTCGCGGGGCCCCAACTCTGGAATCAGGCGGTGACCCTGACCAGCGCCCTGCCCCGCTTCGCCAATACGCTGCTCGAGTTCCTCTCCGGCCTGCGGCTCCGGATCGAGTCGCTCAGTTTCCTGACCGAGTCGCAACGGACCTGGGTGCACGATCTCAACGCCCAGGAGCTGGCCACCCTGCTGCAGCAGAACGCCGATGCGATTCTGGCTGAGTTCGCCGATTGGGGACTGGCCTTCCTCCGCCAGCTGGGAACGGTGGTTGGGTTCCTGGGCTATCTGGTGGTCACGCCGGTCGTGGCCTTTTACCTGCTGCGCGACTGGAAGCCGCTGCTCGAGTTCCTGGAAGACCTGATTCCGCCGGCCCGCCGGTCCACGGTCGTCGCCTTCATCGATGAGTACGATCGCTCGCTGGGCCGCTTTTTCCGGGGCCAGCTGACCGAGGCTACCCTGGTGGGAATCCTTACCGGTGTCGGTCTCGCCATACTGGGTGTGCCCAGCGCGCTGCTGCTCGGGGTCATTGCCGGCCTCTGCAACCTGGTGCCCTACGTCGGGCTGGCAATCTCGATCGTCCCGGCCCTGGTAGTAGCACTTACCATGGACTCGCCGATCGGTGGCTTGATCCGGGTCGGTGTGGTGTTCCTGATCGTGCAGTTCATCGATGGTTCGGTCACCGGACCCAAGATTGTGGGTGAATCCGTGGGGCTGCATCCGGTGGTGATCATGCTGGCGCTGGCGTTCGGTGGGGCGGTGCTGGGCTTCGCGGGGTTGTTGCTGGCGATTCCGCTGGCGGTGCTGGTCAAGATGCTGGGGGTACGGTTGCTGGCGAGATACCGGGAGTCGAGGGTGTACGCTGGGTAGGCGGCAAGGCGGCAAGGCGGCAGGGCGGCAAGGCGGCAAGGCGGCAAGGCGGCAAGGCGGCAGGAAGAGAATCACCTCATCCTGAGGGAGTGCAACGACCGAAGGACCTGCTCACATTTATTAGGTCCTTCGCTGCGCTCAGGATGAGGTGCACTTTTTCCGCCCTTCCGCCCCTTCCGCCCCTTCCGCCTCAAATCTCCCAATTCGAAAACACCACCGCCCCCTCCGGCAGACTCTGCTCCGGGTGGGTGGCCAGGGTCATCCGCAGATCGGTCCAGTGAGTCCGGAATCCCCCCCGAATCAGCCGCAGATACGCCTCTCCCTGCGCCGTCTGACAGCGCAGACTCATCCGCCGGATGTCCATCCCCAGTGCCACGGCTTCAGTGGCGGCCAGCAGGCGGTCGAAGGCGTCGAAGTGGCGGGCGATCAGTTTGAGAATCCGGACTTCGTCCTGAGAGCGTCCCGCGGCCAGGGGTGCTGTGTGATACAGGGCGAACCCGGCCAGTTCCCCATTGGAATCCCTGACTAGCAGCGTGTCGCCGATCCGGAGGTCGGCGGTGGTATGGAGTTCCCGGGTAAAATCGGTGTCGGGGAGCAGCCGGTGGGTCAGCTGGCGACACTCGGTCAACCGTTCCGGACGGGAGGAGCCGGCCGCGGAAAGAATCTCGGGATGAAGCGACGGGCGCCGCTGGAGATCGCGGGTCAGGGTCACCGTCAGGTGCCCGGGCACGAAGCCCAGCCGGCTGTAGAAGCCGATGTTCTCGATGGTGCGGGGCATGGTCTCCAGCCCGACGGTGCGGGCCCCCCGCTCCCTGAGCCAGTTGATACCGGCCCGGATCATGGTCTTGCCCAGTCCGGTGCTTTGCCGGTCGGGGCGCACCGCCAGCGGGCCCATCCACCCTTCGCGGCCGGACAGGTGGACCATGTTGAAGCCGCAGAGCTCCCCGTCAGGATCACGCCAGACCATGGCCCCGTCTCCGGCGTCCTCCAGGGCATAACGCCAGATGGAGGGATTGAGATAGGGTACCCGCACTCCGGTCATCCCATCCCGCCGGTAGCGATCGGTGAAGGCCTCGGAGAAGACCCGGTTGAGCGGATCGACGTCCCGTGCCGTCGGCCGCTCGGGACCGTAGATCTCTCGATCAGGCAGCCAGGCCATCGCTCACTCCCTGAGGTTCGTCCCGCACCCGCGCAGCGCCGCGTTCCACATCGTAGTCCACCCGGACCACCCGGTCGAAGCCTTCCCGCACGCTCTCGATATGGGTAATCAAGATGACCTGCGGGAACCGATCGGCAAGACTCCGCAACAGATCCAGCACCGAGGCCCGGCGCTCCTCGTCCAGCGAGCCGAAGACCTCATCGAGCACCAGCATCGAGAGCGGCTGGCCGGCCCGGTCGGCGATCATCTGGCTGATGGCCAGCCGGAGCGCCAGACTGGCGATGTCTTCCTCGCCACCGGAGATCACCGGCTTGGGTTCGCCCGACTCCACGATGGTGGCGACGTAGTCCTCGTCCAGCTCGATCTCGGTATATCGCCCGTTGGACAGGTCGCGGAGGAATCCGCTGGCCAGATCGGAGAGATCGGGCCGCAACTGCAGATTGAGATCGTTGCGCAGATCGGTAAAGGCCCGGTCCAGCTCGTTGTGAAGTGCCATGTCCTTCGCCGCCTTGCGGGCCTCGGCTTCCCGCTTGGCCCGCTCGGCCCGGCGGCGGACCACCGCTTCGGCGGCTTCCATGGCGGCCCCTTTCTCGGCCCGCACCCGCACGATGGCCATCTCAACGTCCCGCTTCTCCCGCTCGGCCCCTTCCCAGCCGGCCTTGGCCGCCTGGTAGGCCTCCTGGCTGTAGCCCAGTGCAGTCAGCTGCTCGCGGGTGGCCCGGACCTGCGATTCCCGCTCGGTCAGGTCCTTCTCGGCCTTCTCGGCTTCAACCACCAGCACACCGGCTTTCTCGGCGGCCGCTTTCAATCGCTCGGCCTGCAAGGCCACCGGATCGAGAGCCTGAAGCTGACGGCGCACTTCGGCGTGGCGGTTCTGATCGTAGTCCTTGGGCCCCTTCCCGGCCTCCTGGTCGAGATCGGCAGCGCGCTTCTCCAGCCGGGCCAGCTCGGTCCTCAGCGCCGGGCCCTCCTGGGCCTGGGCGGTCAGCCGAGCCAGCCGGGCGGTGGCTTCACTCAACGCGGCCTCGCCGGCAGTTCGCTGCCGGTCGAGATCGGCCAGCTCCGGTGGCTCGGTGCTGAGCTGTTCCACCCTGGCCTTGAAGTAGTTCCCATTGAACATGACGTCCTGCAGCTGGCGCTCGAGCACGCCAAGCACGTTGTCGTACTCTTTGCCCAGGGGGCGCGCGCAAGTGGGACAAGTGCCGTCGGGACCAGCGGCGGTAATCTGATCCAGCTGCTCCTTGAGATCCTTGTACTGGTCTCGCAACGTGGTCCGCTTGGTTTTGGCATCCTGCAGATCGCGATCCCAGGCCGAGCGCCGCTCCCGGTAGCTCTCGTCGATCACTTCCAGTCTGGCCTGCTGCTCGTCGACTACCCCGCGGGCGCTTTCGACTTCGTCGGCCGGAGGAAGCTTGGCCTGTTTCTGCTTGTTGCCCTGGATAGCCAGGCGGGTCTCTTCCAGCTGGGCCAGCGCCACCTGCCGCTTGGCGTGGGAGGCGGCCAGATCGTCCAGCTTGGCGCGCTCGGCCCGGAGGGCTTCGAGCGGAGCCAGCTGTTCCTTGAGGCCCTCCAGCCTGCTCCTGGCTTGATTGGCTTCGACCAGCTGGCGATCCAACTGGGCAAAGGCCTCCCGAGCGGCGTTGACCCGGTGCTCATGCAGCCGGAGGTCCGATTCCAGCGACGCAACCTTCTCCCGCTGCTGCTGCAGCTCCTGCCAGCGGGGGGCGGCATCGGCCCGGCGCTTCTCGACCAGCTCGAGCGCCCGGATCCCGGCAGCTTCATCCTTCTCGGCCTCGGCCAGTCGCGACTTGGCGCTCTGCTCGGCCTGGTCCAGCTCGGCCGGGTCAGGCAGGGCCGATTCCAGCGCCGCAAGGGTGGCTTTCACACCGATGCGAGCCTCCCGGAGCCGGTCCTGGGCGGTGCGGAGCCGCTCGTAGCCCAAAACCCGGGAGAGGAACTGGGCCCGCTCAGCCGGCTTCATCGCCGCCATCACCGCCAGCTGCTTCTGGCCGGTGAAGTAGGTGTTGAAGAACTCTTCCCGGCTCATCCCCAGCATCCGGCTGACCTTCTCGGTCACCGCGCCGATGCCGTTCTCCCGGGGTGCCACATCGGCATCCTGGTAGAGCTCGGCCCCATTGAGCGAACGGATCACCCGGAAGCGGTGGGCGCCTAACACAAAGTCGAGCTCGACCCGGACCGGCGAGCGGGGACCGGCGTTGCGCCGCCGAATGGTGTCCCGGTTCCCTCGAGCTGCCTCGGCACCGTAGAGTGCCCAGGCGATGGCCTCCAGCAGGGTCGTTTTCCCCGCCCCGTTGGGACCAACGATGCCGGTCAGACCGGCTCCGAACACGAGCTCGGTATCCTCGTGCTGCCGGAAGTTCACCAGCCGCAGGCGTTCGAGTCTCACTGGCCGTCGCCGCTGCTGGACTCGACCGCCCGCATGAACTGCATTCCGGTCTGCACGAACGGCTCGCGATCGACATTCTCGGGAAGAAAGCGCTCGCGGAGATAGGACTCCACGGTATCGGTCAGAGTCTGGCGGCTTCCCGGAGCACCCACGCCGATCTGGCGGTGCACTTCGGGGCGCCTGAGATCGAGCTGAAAGTGAAGCGCCTTGGCCTGATAGGAGCGGATCGAGGTGTAGTTGAGCTCCCGCTGAATGTGGCGGGGCACGTTGCGGATCACCTGGCGAACCACCTGGTCCTCGAATCCGCCTTTGATGCTGCCGAGCGAGGTGGCCAGCATCAGGTCGATCTCGCCGGCGGTCTTGCCGGCTCCGTCGAGCGGAATCAGATCGATGAATCGGCGGGCCAGCTTGATGGTCTGGCGGGTCACCCGGCGCTTGGCCAGATCCACCTTGAGCCAGCCTTTGCCGGGAACCGAGTAGTTGGCCTCATCGGCCAATTCTCCCCACGGATTGGGGCTGACGTAGTCGAGAGCACCGGCATACCACTTGTTCGGAGCGACCTCCCTTTGGACATGGTAGTGACCCAAAGCGACATAGTCCCATTTTGCCCGTCCAAGATCATCCTGAGTGACCAGGCTTCCAACGTATTCCGGTGCGTGCTGTTCCCAGGCATAGAGTCCGGGAATAGCACCATGAAGCAACAAAACCTGGTACTTCTCATCTCCTACCGGGAAATTCCTTTCGCCAGCCATGACCGCAGTGTGAGGAACGCAAGTAATAGAGAGGTCAAACTCCTCGAAAACCTTTCGCTCCATACCATCGGTTACGACCACGACGCCCAGAGCTTTGAAGAGACCAAGGATCGAACCGGTCTCCACGGATCGCGGCGAGTCATGATTGCCCGCGAGGAGGATGACCCGCGTCTTCGGCAAAGACTCAGTGAGTCTTTGGAACTGCTGAAAGGCGAACAGGATCGCAGGATTGGTAGGACGCACCGAGTGAAAAATGTCGCCGGCGACCACCACCACATCCGGCTTGGCCTCGATGACCTGATCGATCGCCGTGCGGAAGGCCAGGGCTACGTCAGCTTCCCGCTGGTTGAGCCCGGCAGGAGTCTGCCGATGGTATTGTCGGAAGCCGAGATGCAGATCGGCGAGGTGGGCGAGGATCACGGCCTAATTCTAAGGGTGAGATGGAGTCAGGGTCAGTAGTGGGCTAGTGGGCTAGTGGACTGATGGGCTGGTGGGCTGGTGGGCTGGTGGGCGGGCCCACATTGCACTTGCATTGACATCAATACATCTTCCCTCATGGGACGCAATGCTAGTCCAAAGACCGATATCAACGCCGTCGTCG
>CAZOES010000029.1:0-19842 GCA_964578865.1 uncultured Gemmatimonadaceae bacterium
AGGAGTGCTATCACGTCCTGGGCATCATTCACCACAACTGGACCCCGTTGCAGGAGCGGATCAAGGACTACATCGCGTCGCCCAAGTCCAACGCGTACCAGTCGCTCCACACCACCATCTTCGGGCCCGGCGGCCATCTGTTCGAAGTGCAGATCCGCACTCAGGAGATGCACCGTACCGCCGAGTACGGTATCGCGGCGCACTGGCTCTACAAGAGCGATGGCAAGAAGAGCGAAATCGAAGCCCACTTCGGCTGGTTCCGCCAGCTGCTGGAGCTGCAGCAGGACGCGCACACTCCGGAGGAATTCCTCGAGTTCCTCAAGGTCGACCTGTATCAGGACGAGATCTTCGTCTTCACGCCCAAGGGAGATGTGAAGCAGCTTCCCAAGGGCGCGACCCCGATCGATTTCGCCTTCATGGTGCACTCGGACGTGGGGATGCGCTGTGCCGGCAGCAAGGTGAACGGCCGGATCGCGCCGCTCCACCGTGAGCTCAAGAACGGTGACACGGTCGAGGTGATCACCGGGCCCACTCCCCGGCCCAGCCGCGACTGGCTGGCCCACGTGAAGACCGCCCGGGCCCGCCACAAGATCAAGGGCTGGATCCGGCACCAGGAAGATCAGGAAGCCCAGGAACTCGGTCGGGAACTGCTGGTCCGGGAAACCAAGCGGCGGCGGCTCTCCACGGCCGAACAGCCCCAGCTCGATAAGGCCGCCCTGAGTCTCGGGCTGGCCGACGGCCGGCTGCTCGAAATCGGATTGGGCCGGGGCGATGTGACCATCATGCAGGCCATTCGGGCCATCTACCCCGAGCTGCCCTCGGACGATCTGCAGGAGCCCAAGCCCAGCGTCATTGGCCGGGTGATCGACCGGCTTCGGCTCGGCTCAGGGATCAAGATCCAGGGCCTCTCGGGGTTGATGGTGCGCTATGCCCAATGTTGTCAGCCGGTCCCCGGCGATCAGGTGGTCGGTTACGTCACTCAGGGCCGTGGCATCTCGATTCACCGGGCCGATTGCCCCAATCTGCTCACCCTGTCTGGTGAGGGGCGTCGGGTCGAAATCGACTGGCAGGAGTCGAAAGGCGAGGCGTTCGCCGTGAGGCTGGCGGTAAGCGGGGAAGACCGGCGCGGACTCTATGCTGACGTGATGCAGTCGATCAGCCAATCCGGGACCAATGTGAAGGCGGCCGAGCTCTCAACCAAGGATGGCACCGTGTTCAGCACCATCGTGGTCGAGGTCGACAACCGGACCCACCTTGCCAAGGTCATCAAGGCCATCCGCAAGGTGAAAGGCATCACCGATGTGGAACGGCGCGAAGGCCCGACGCCCAACAGCTAGGCCAACGGGGCGCCATTGTAACAACCCCCGGGGGCCCGATTGACGGCGGCTCCACCGGGGGTATCGTTTTGCCCCTTCTGTAACATCCGGGAAACCCGACTCCGATGCCCAGCTACTGGCTGCTCAAGACTGAACCCACCACCTACTCCTACGATCGCCTGGCCAAAGAAGGCACCGCCGTCTGGGATGGAGTGCGGAACAATCTTGCCTTGAAATATTTGCGGGAAATGAAAGCCGGCGATCAGCTCCTGATCTACCACTCCGGGGCCGATAAGGCCGTGGTTGGCCAGGCCAGGGTGACCAAGGCCGCCTATCCCGATCCCTCCGCCGACGACCCCAAGATCGTTGTGGTCGATCTGGCACCCACCGGGAAACTGCCCAAGCCGGTCCCGCTCGCAGCGGTGAAGGCGGAGCCTTCGCTGGCCGACCTGCCGCTGGTTCGTATGCCCCGGCTGTCCGTTATGCCCATTCCTTCCGAGGCCTGGAAGAAGATTTTGGGGATGGCTGGGAAGTAGCTGGGACTGGTGGCGCCATGGCGTGCCTTGGCGGCATCCTACCCGAAGAAACACCGGTAGCTTAGGTTTAGCAGCCCATGCCCAGCCCCTCCTTCGAAGTCCTCGCTCCCTTTGATCCAGCCGGCGACCAGCCTCGGGCCATCGCCCAGTTGTCCGCTGGACTGATTCGGGGCGACAAATACCAGACCCTCCTCGGAGTGACCGGGTCGGGCAAGACCATGACCTTGGCCCACACCATCGCCAAGTACGGCAAGCCAACCCTGGTTCTCTCCCACAACAAGACCCTGGCGGCTCAGCTCTACGGTGAGTTGCGGCAATTCCTGCCCAACAACGCGGTGGAATACTTCGTCTCGTACTACGACTACTACCAGCCCGAGGCGTACGTCCCCTCGACCGATGTCTACATCGAGAAGGACGCCTCGATCAACGCCGATATCGAGAGTCTTCGGCTCCGGGCCACCTCCAGTCTGATGGAGCGGGAAGACGTGGTGATCGTGGCGACCGTCAGCGCCATCTACGGATTGGGCGACCCGGTCGAGTATCGCAAACTGCTGGTCACTGCGGAGCGGGGGGAATCAAAGGGACGCGACAGTCTGCTGGGCGACCTGGTGCGGATTCAGTATGGCCGTAATGATGTCGCCTTTGAGCAGGGCACCTTCCGGGTCCGGGGCGATACCGTCGAGATCTTCCCGGCCTACGCCGAGCAGGCGATTCGAGTCGAGTTCTGGGGGGATACCGTCGAGCGGATCACCAAGATCGATCCGCTGACCGGTCGGGCCATCGCTCAGCTGGAGCGCTGCGCCATCTATCCGGCCAAGCATTTCGTCACCCAGCGTGCCACCATCGAGCGGGCCGTGAAGTTGATCCGCTCCGAGCTGGCCGAGCGTCTGGTGGTCCTGCGTCAGGCGGGGAAACTGCTGGAGGCCCAGCGACTCGAGTCGCGTACCACGTTCGATGTAGAGATGCTGCTCGAGGTGGGGACCTGCGCCGGCATCGAGAACTACTCGCGCCACTTCTCCGGCCGGGCCGAAGGCGAGCGTCCCGCCTGTCTGCTGGATTACTTCCCGCCCGAGTTTCTGGTGGTCGTCGACGAGTCTCACGTGAGCCTGCCCCAGATCGGCGGGATGTACAACGGAGACCGGGCTCGCAAGGAAACTCTGGTCGAGTATGGCTTCCGGCTGCCCTCGGCCCTCGACAACCGTCCGCTCAAGTTCCAGGAATTCATGGAGATCGTGCCGCAGATGGTGTCGGTCTCGGCGACTCCCGGCGAACTGGAGCTGGGTCTCTCCCACGGCAACATCGTGGAGCAGATCATCCGGCCCACCGGGCTGATCGACCCCGAGGTCGAGATTCGTCCAGTGAGAGGTCAAGTTGACGACCTGCTGGGCGAGATTCGCGAGCGGGCCAGGAAGCGGGAACGGGTGCTGGTCACCACTCTGACCAAGCGCATGGCCGAGGATCTGACCGATTACCTGCAGCAGACCGGAGTGCGGGTTCGCTATCTCCATTCCGACATTGATGCCATCGAGCGGATGGAGATTCTCCGCGGTCTCAGGCTGGGCGAGTTCGACGTCCTGGTCGGCATCAACCTGCTGCGCGAAGGCCTCGACCTGCCCGAGGTATCGCTGGTCGCGATTCTCGACGCCGATCAGGAAGGCTTCCTCCGTTCCGACCGTTCGCTGATCCAGACGGTGGGCCGAGCCGCCCGCCACCTGAACGGCCGGGCCATTCTTTACGCCGACAGGATGACCGGCTCGATGGAACGGGCCCTCGCCGAGATGAACCGGCGGCGCGAGATCCAGGTGAGCTACAACAAGGAGCATGGCATCACCCCCCGGTCGATCATCAAGTCGCTGGAGCAGGTGAAGCTGACCACCAGAGTAGCGGACGCCCGGACCGAGAAACCGGAAAAGAAGAAGAAGGAGGAGCGGCTGGTCGAGCTGGATTTCCGGGATCCGGCCAAGCGGGCCCAGACCATTGCGGTGCTGGAACGCCAGATGAAGGACGCCGCCGCCAATCTGGAGTTCGAGCTGGCCGCCCTGCTGCGTGATCAGGTCAACGAGCTGCGGGCCCTCGACGCGCCGGAAGTAGACCGGGACGCCGGGGGTGGCGCACCGGCAGTTCGTAGCGCGACCATTCGCCGCCGGCGGGCATGATCCGACCGCTGACCGAGCCCGAGCTCATCGCTGAAGGGGAAGCGCTGGGCCGGGCTCTCCCTCCTCGCAGTCTGCTGGCACTGGAGGGCGAGCTGGGCGCAGGCAAGACAACCTTCGTGAAAGCCGTGGCTCGTGGCCTGGGTGTGACCGAAGCTGCCACCAGTCCCACCTACGCCTTGGTCCATCGCTATCGTGGAGCCCGGGGTCCGGTTTTCCATCTCGACTGTTACCGCCTCAAACGTCCCGATGAAGCCGAAGACCTCGACTGGGAAATGCTTCTCGCCGAAGGCGACGCGCTGCTGGTGGAATGGCCCGAGAAAGCGGGACCCTGGCTTCCTCCAGCCTCACGCCGATTCCGGCTGCATCATCTTCCCGATGAAAGTCGCCGCGGACTGGAGGAAGTGACCTGATGTGGCTGGCGATCGATACCGCGACCGATCGGGCCTCGCTGGCGCTGGGCCGATCTGGGGAAGTTGTCGCCCGGGAAACCATCGTCGGGGCCCGTAATCACGCCGGTGGACTGCTGCCGATTCTCGCCCAGTCGCTGGCGAAAGCGGGAATGGCCCAGGAGGAAATCGAGGGCATTGCGCTGGCCGATGGGCCAGGCAGCTTCACTGGGCTTCGAGTCGGCGCATCCCTGGCTAAAGCGGTCGTGCGAGTGCGTTCGGTCCCGCTCTGGACCGCTCCATCGTTGTTGGTTTGCGCTGCCGCTGTGAAGAGCGATGGCGTAGTTCTTTCGGTGAGCAATGCGTTGCGGGGAGAGTTGTTCGCGGCGGCCTATCGATTCCATCCCGGACGGGTCGAAACCATCCTTGCCCCGACGGTGATTACTCCGAAGGATCTCTCCGGCCGGGTTCCTTCCCCCGCCAGCATCGTCGGGCCGGCCGCACCCACCCTCGGTGCCCAACCGACCTGGCCTGATGCGGCGGATCTCCTCGGGCTCATCGGATTGGCCGGCGGAGTCGGCCTCGCCCGGGATCCATCCAGTTGGGAACCGGTGTATGGCCGGCCCGCCGAGGCCCAGGCCGTCTGGGAACGGACTCATGGCCGACCGCTGGCAGATTCGTCGCGCACTGCCGGCTGACGCCCCTCGTCTGGCGCCCCTGGAGCGTCGCTGCTTCAGCGATCCCTGGAGTGCCGCGGCCTTCGAGGAAATGCTTCGCTTTCCGCTTACCGTTGCCCTGGTGGCCGAGCGGGACCGGGACATCGAGGGCTACCTGATCGGAAGGTCCATTGCCGGCGAGGGAGAGATTCTCAACGTCGCGGTGGCGCCCGAGCAGCGCCGTCACGGCCTCGGTAGTAAGCTTCTGGAGGCGGGTCTGACGGGCCTGAGTGAGTCGGGTGCGCAGCGAGTCTGGCTGGAAGTGCGGGAGAGCAATGCCGGCGCTCAGCAGTTATATCTGAGACGGGGCTTTCAGGCGGCCGGGCGTCGCAAGCGGTATTACAAGAATCCGGTCGAGGATGCCCTGGTCTTGCAGCTCTGGTTACCTTCGCGGTTGGAAAATGATGGGTCAGGCGTTGCCTAGGTAACCATGGCGTTCCGGGACTGCGCTAAGCTGTGCGCGGTCGGTCGCCCGAAGTTTTCAAAATCGAATCCCCTAGTGAGTGGAGGTCCCCCCATGAGTCGCAGCCTCAACAAGGTTTCCCTGATCGGGAACCTCGGTCAGGATCCCGAAGTACGCAGCATCGCCAACGGCGGTCGCGTCGCCAACTTCAGTCTTGCCACCAGCCGCCAGTGGTCCGGCCAGGGCGGCGACAAGCAGGAGAAGACCGAGTGGCACCGCATCGTGGCCTGGAACGGCAAGAGCGGCGCCAGTGGCCTGGCCGACCTGGTTGAGAAGTACGTGAAGAAGGGTGACAAGCTCTACGTCGAGGGCCGGATCGAGTATCGCTCCTGGCAGGACAAAGACGGTCAGACCCGCTACACCACCGAGATCATCGCCAACGAAATCATCCTGCTCGGTGGTCGCGGAGGAGCTGGTGGAGAAGGCGGCAACTTCGGAGCCCAGCGGGCGACAGCCGGTGCCGCCGCGAAGAAGGAGGGCAAGGAAGGGAAGGAAGGGTTCGAGGACTTCCCCGAAGCGCTCGACAACGAAGACGACGATCTGCCGTTCTGAGAACTCGTGCCGGGTCCGGGCTTACTTCGCCCGGACCCAGTCCATGTACCAGGTGTCCTTCCAGGTCTTTCCGCCGTCGACCGAGAAGGCCTGCCACCAGCGGTGGGAGTTCGGCGTGATTCGGTCCCACACCCCTTTCACTTTCATCTTCTTGCCATCGTCCATGGTGTCATCGGAGATGAAGGTCCCCACTCCGTTCTCGAATTCGCCGGGAGCGCCATCTCGCCCCAGTACCCCGCTGGCTCCGCTGATCCAGTAGTCATTCCAGACTTTCTTCTCCAGATCCAGCAGCCGCAGTCCCATCCCCATGAATCCGGTAGTGGGGAACCGCAGTTCCTCCACGCTTCCCACTCCGTTCAGGATGTTCCAGCAGGTCGCCTCGCCCTGGTATTCGGTCCACTCGCTGCCAGCCCAGTTCTTGAGCTGACGATGGCTGATCTGCCATTCACCGGCGAGGAAATTGAACTCGCCTTTCTTGCCGGTGCCCTTGTAGCCGCCGGTCAGCCGGTTGAGGGGCCCATCAAACTTGCCGAGGGTGGTGCCGGCCAAGGCCAGGCCCAGCGCCGATTGTAACAGGCTTCTCCGGCCGGAATTTTCGGGTTGAAACGTCATCGGTTGCCTCACAAATGGGGGTGGCAGCGCGTAGTGGATAGAGAAGGTGGGAGAACCCGGGCGGCCTGAAATGACCACTTTCGTGAAACACCACATACCACTGTGGCTGGCGCTTCTCCTGCCGGCCCGTCTCGTCGGCCAGTCGCCCGGTGATCGGGAGGCGCTGGAGCAGCTCCGGGCCACTCTCGCCCTTGCCCGGTCTCCGGCCGAAGTCCGTTCCATTCCCCTGCCGGCGAAGGCAGGTCCTTCCGCGCTCTTCAAGCTGCGTCAGGGATTGGTTCAGCTCAGACTGGGAGAGTTGAGCGGAGATCGGGCTCGCTACGACGAGGCGTTGATGCGGTTCGATCAAGCCCAGCTGGCCGAGCCGGCCTGGCCCTACCCGTGGTTCGGTATCGCGTTGGCCAAGCAGGGGCTCCACCGGCGCGACTTGTTGGTCAAGAGCAGCCGGACCCAGGAGGACGGGCTCAGCTACTTCCAGGGCTACACCCAGGCGTTCAAGGAGATATTCGCCCGCGATCCCGAGTTTGGGCCTGCCCTTGATCAGCTGCGACAGACGATTCTGGAGCAGGGCGAGCGGAATCAGCCCAAGGTGCTCATGGACCCGTTTCGCGCGATGGGAATGGGTTCGCGAGGCACTCAGGCCGACGCGCTGATCCTGAGCCGTGATTTTCGGCGGCGCAATCACCCCGATTCGGCCCTTATCGCGATCAACCGGTATCTCGAACGGGGCGGGGACCGCGGCGTTGCCAGCCTCGAGAAGGCCCGGATTCTCGCCTCGTTCGGGTCACCCGCCGCGGCCGAACAGAGTTATCTCGAGGGATTGAGTGACTGGTCGGTTGATGGACGGACGGCCTATCGGGCGGATCTCGGGTGGATTGCCACCCCCGAGGAGCTGGAGGAATTCGATCGAGCTTCGGATTCGACGCTGGGTCAGTGGATTCGGGAGTTCTGGCGCTGGCGGGATGTGGAGGAAACCCGGGGCGAAGGCGAACGATTGCAGGAACACCTGCGTCGGTGGGCCTATGTCGACACCCATTTCCGGGTAGTTAGCCCCGAGCGCCGTACCATCTTTTCCCGGGTGTTCATCCCCACCGCCGGTCCCTGCAGCCGGGGAGATTATTACCTCGCCGACGATATCCTGGGCGACAGCACGGTCCGGCCCTGGGATGGCCGTCATCGGGAGCGGTTATACGACGACCGGGCCTATGTCTACATGCGTCATGGCGAGCCCGCGGACCGGGTCGAGGGCCTGACTCGAATTTCGGAGACCGAGCTAAAGACCAATGACAGCACCGTCCGGGATGCCGAAAAAGTTGATCCGGGGGTTTCCCTCGCTGATATGCTCCTCGATGAACGGAAGGAGGATGCCCGGGCCAACGAATCGTGGCTGTACTGGATCAAGGGTGAGCGCCGGATCTACCATTTCGAAGGGTCGAGAATCCTGGGTCTGGCGGGCCCAACCACGCTTGCGATTCAACCGCTGGAAGATGGGGCTTGGCTGGAGACGCGCGGGCGATTGGATCCGTTGTATCTGAAGGCGGCCCACTCCATGTCGACTTCTCCGGTGCCATTCCTCTGCCAACGCCTGGTCCAGCAGGTCATGGAGAAGGCCCGCACCGACGCCAACGTCGCCCTGCGAACCGACAGCTACACCCTGCTCTATCCCACCGAGCTGGCGCCAGTGGTGCAGATGTATGCCATGGGCCGTCCCGACGAGGATGGGCGAATTCTGGTGGTGTACGCGGTGCCCGGCGCGAACCTGCAGGCGGAGACCGACTCAGCCGCGCGGGTGGTGTACCACCTCGCCACCCGGCTCGGAGCGACCGACTCCATCCATCACATTGCTATCGCGTTCGATACCATCAGGCATTTCGTCGCCTCCGATACAATTCGCGAAGGATCTCATTTGACCGGCTTGCTGGAGCTGCCGGTTCCGGCCGGATTGTATCGACTGGCCAGCCGGTTCTCTCAGCCCGGCACTTCCCGCGGCAGCACCGTGGTTCGAACCGGTCTGGATCTCCAGGTCCGGTCCGACGGACTGTATCTGAGTGACCTGGTGCTGGGTCGGGACGGCTCCTCCCTCGTCTGGAATTATCGGGGCACCAAAGTTCCGCTCAATCCCCTGGGGGCGTTTCCCCGGGACAGCTCGGCCGAGGTCTTCTATGAACTCAGTGGCTTGAAGGAGGGAAGAAGCTACGTCACCTCGATGGAACTGGCGCCCTTGAAGAAAGCCAAGAGCGAGAAAGAGAGCATCCGGCTTCGGTTCACTTTCATCGCGGACACCGAGGTGCTGCCGATTCGCCGAACCCTGGGACTGAATCAGCTCGAGCGTGGTCAGTACCGGTTGACCGTCGAGGTCACCGAGGAAGGTAGTTCCCGGAAAGTCCGCCGCGAACAAACTCTGACGGTGACCAACTAGAGCGGCCTTTCATTCCGCTGCTATCGAATTGTCATCCGGCCGGTGTCGTCGGCGACATCTCCGGTCGCGACACTGGATCTCACCATTTCTCCGGAGATCCAGATGTTCGAACAACTCATCGAATCGGGGCCGGGTCGGCGCGCCGGGCTGTCTCCCTCTGCATCGTCCATTGCAGTCCACGCCACCCTGATCGTTCTCGCGGTACATGCGGTCAAGCACGGGCCGCCGGTTCAAGCACCGCCCAAACCCTTCGAAGTGACGATGGATTATCCCACCCCTTCGCAGCCGGTGATGATCGACGGTGGGGGCGAATTGGGTGTAGCGGTCGTTCCGGCGCCGACACTGGTACCGACCACAATCGATCCCATCACCCTTGCAGCTCCCTCGGGCCCGACTCCATCTGAGATCCGGTTCCCCACTGGAGACTTGGCCAGGCAGCTCGCGAGCGACGGGGGCCGGCCGGGTCCCATGACCGATTGGCTCGGCGCAATCGGCCGCGATTCGCTGAGTGCCTCGGAGGCGCCGGTGCCGATCGAGCTGGCCGACCCGGTTTATCCCGCCAGCCTCAAGGCGGCGGGCGTCGAAGGGAGCGTGACCATCGAGTTCGTGGTGGGCGTTACCGGTATGGCGGACTCTTCATCCATCAAGGTGATCGCGGCCGAATTCGAAGCCTTTGGTCAGGCCGCTAGAGCTGCGGTCCTGCTGAGCAGGTTCCGGCCCGGGAGCTCGTTTGGGCACCCCGTGCCGGTCCGGGTTCGCCAGATGGTACGGTTCTTGGTGAAATAATTGTCCCCGAGCCACTTGCCGGCAGCTTTGGCCGGCCCAATCATGGGGCTGGGGAGGGGCACTTTCAGGCGGGTGACCAGCGTCACCAAGCCCAAGCGGTTTCAGCGATTACACTTACGATGTGCTGCTTCATGTAGTCTCTGAGTGGCGCGTCCAAGGCCCCTGTCATATATTGGTTTACCCCATTTTTGCCCATTTTCTGAGAGGGTAGTCTGATGACCGCCTCAACGCGGATCCGCCTTGTCGTCGTCATGGCGGGCCTGACTCTGCCCGCGGGACTCTGGGCGCAAAACGCCAGACCAGAGACCCATACCGTTAACAAGGGCGATACCCTCTGGGATCTCGCTCGGACCTACATGGGCGACCCGCTTCTCTGGCCCGAGATCTACCGACTCAATACCAACGTGGTGGAAGACCCTCACTGGATTTATCCCGGCGAGATTCTCCGCCTGGCTCCCGGTGCCGATGTCGCTGCGGTCCCTGCCACTGATACGCCGCCTCCGGCCGGTCAGCAGGAGCCCGCGGTTGCAGCCAACGACGATGGGGCCGCGGCCCCGGGCGATTCCGCCGAAGCCGCTCCAGCCGAATCGGAGCCGGCCCTGAATGAGCCCCAAGTGATGGATTTGACTTCCAGCAGCGACGATCGTCGGGACGATGTCGACCTGACTCCCCTGGTGGGTGCCAGCCGGCGCAATGTCAACACCGGGCCGACTCTGGAAGTAATGCTGGCTCGCAAGTACCGGCCGGTGCGGCGGAGCGAGTTCTACAGCTCCGGCTTCCTGACTGAAGGCAACGCGCTTCCGCTGGGCGAAATGCTCGGCACTGTCGCCCCGCTGCAGATTCAAGCCGAAGATCGGGGCACCACCGCACCGCTCTTTTCCAAGGTGGCTGTCGCGCCGCCCGCCGGAGCCCGTTACCAGGTGGGCGACACGCTGATGGTGGCGAAGATCGGCCGGGAGATTCGGGGTTACGGTGTGTCCATCGTTCCGACCGGCCTGGTCCGGGTGACCGACGCTTCCCGGGCCGAGATCATCGGCGAAGTGATCGCCGCCTACGGGCAGATCCACGATGGCCAGCGGGTGATGCCGGCCGAGAAGTTCGACGATCCCGGCACCGTGCGTCCGGTGCCGATTTCCGATGGAGTGCGGGGCCAGTTGCTGGGTCATCGTGATGCCCAACCCCTGACCGGACCGCAGGACGTGCTGTTCATCGACAAGGGCCGGGCCGATGGCGTGGGCCTGGGCGATCTCTTCGAGATCCGCTCCACCGCCTACAAGCGGGAGAATGCCGCCGGGGTGATCGAAGAGGTGGTTGCCACCATTCAGGTGGTTCACCTCGGTGAGCACACTGCCACCGCGCGGGTCCTCAAAGTGGTTCAGCCGGACATCGCCTCGGGCTCAGCGGTCCGGCAGATCGCCAAGCTGCCGTCCTGATCGCGTCGAAATCGTCTTGAGCGGTGCGTCTCCTTCCGGGCCTCCGATGGGGGCCCGGAACTATTTTGTCCCGACCCGCTCCCGGCCGGTCCACCCTTGAGGCTATGATTCCCTCCGACTCTTGACCTGCGGGATTGCGCCCAATGCTCCAAACCGGCTTCACCCCTCCGTCGTCTTCCTGGGACCTCGTTCTTCATTCGAGTATTGAAACCAAAGTGGTGCTCGGCGTCATTCTGGTTTTCTCCCTGCTCTCATGGTTTGTCATCGGCCTCAAGCTCTATCAGTTCCGCAAAGTGCGGGGCCAGGCCAATCGCTTCTTCAACGTGCTGGAGCGCACCACCAGGCTGAAGGATGCCTACCACCAGGTGATGAAGCTCCCGCCATCGCCCTACACCCGGCTGTTTCGGGAAGGGCTGAGCTTCTTCTCCGATCTTCGCCCGGGAACCCTCCGGGACGATGGACCAGCGGTAAGCGGCACCCTCACTACCACCCAGCTGGAAGCGCTGAAGATGGTGCTGGGCAAGGAGGTCGCGGCTGAGCGGGATCTGATGGCCCGGTTCATCTCGTGGCTGGCCACCATCGGCTCGGTCGGTCCGCTGCTGGGGCTGCTGGGCACGGTGCTGGGCGTGATGGATGCCTTCATCGGTATCGCCGCCAAAGGCTCGGGCAACATCGGGGCAGTGGCACCGGGCGTGGCTGAAGCGTTGATCACGACGGTAGGTGGTCTGGCGACTGCGATTCCCGCGATCATGGCCTACAACCTCCTGGCCAATCGACTGGGAGTCTTCGCCGGCGAGTTGGAAGGATTCGCTAACGAAATGGTGGGAACCATGGCACGCGAGGGGATGCTCTAATGGCCTGGGGTGTGGGGCAGGGAGGTGGACTGCGGGGCCACGGCGAACTGCCGCTGTCCGCCGACATCAACGTCACCTCGCTGGTGGACGTGGCCTTCGTGCTGCTCATCATCTTCATGATCACCGCTCCCATCATGCAGGGCGGGGTCGACGTGGAGCTGCCGAGAGCCGAGGCCCGTCCCATTCCGGCCAAAGAAGGCATGGTGGTGAGTGTAGACCGGCAGGGCCGGATCTTCGTGGATGAGACCCGGGTATCCTACAATGACTTCCGGATGACCTTCAACGCGCTGGTCCAGAGCCGGAAGCCCAAGTCGGTCTATCTGCGGGCGGACCAGCGGGTACCCTACGGCGACGTTGTGCGGGTGCTGGCCATCATTCGGACGTCGGGCATCACCAACGTTGGCCTCGTCGCCGAGCAGGAAGAGCGGCCATGAGAGGTCGAGGAGTTGCAGATCGGAGCGCCGGCGATGTTGCCGTTGGGCTGACGGGCACCCTGGTGGTGCATGCCGCCGCGATTCTGCTGCTCTGGAGTACGGTGAAGGCCGTGGACCTCGGTCCGCCGGCATACGCGGTGGAGCTGGTGGCGGCACCGGCGCCTCCGCCCGACGAGAAGCCCGCGCCGGAGGCCATCACTCGGCCACCGGTCGATGAACCGGCGCCCTCCAAGCCGGCTCCCAAAACCGAGAAGCCGGCGCCACCCAAGCCCCCTCCGACCACCAAGCCGGCCGAGAAGGCGGAGCCCAACCCGAAGACCACGGCGCCCACTCGGCCTCTCCCGGGAGAGACTCCCAGTACCGGCAGCGATGCGGTCACCGTCAGTACACCGGGTCTCCAGTTCCCGTATCCCGACTACCTTCGGAACATCGTGCAGGAGGTATATCGCCGGTGGGAACGGCCGCTGGGTAATGCAGCCCTCAGGGCCGAAGTGAGCTTCCTCATATTGCGGGACGGGTCGGTGAGGGAGATTCGTCTGACCAAGCCGTCGGGCACCTTCTCGTTTGACCTGAATGCCCAGGGTGCCATCGAAGCGGCCGGCAGTGCCGGCGCATTCGGGGCTCTGCCTGACGGGTGGCCCGCGGATGTGTTGCCGGTTTCGTTCTACTTCACACCCAGGACCCAATGATTCGACGTGCTTCCCCGGGATGGCTGATCGCTGGAGCGCTGGTTCTCTCCGCTCCGCTCGCCGCCCAGGACACAACCAAGACTCCCGACGGAATCAGGATTGGTATCGACTACAACCCCGCCAGCAGGCCGCGGGTGGTGGTATTGCCGGGCCCCGGCATCGATTCGGCCCGGGCGATGGTGGCCAGGGATCTGGACTATTCCGATCGCTTCGAAGTGATCCCACTCGCCCGGGGTGATTCCGGCGGGGTGGCGGTTAACCCCGGAGGCCGGACTCTCGACTACGCACTCTTTCGGACCCTGGGTGCCGGTTACGCGGTGGAACTGGTACCTGAAGCTGGCGGGGTCATGGTCCGGCTGCACGACATTACCGCCGGGGCCATGCGACGGGAGCAGCGCTTTACCCTGCCGGCCCAGTTCGATGTGAACTACCGGCTGTCGGTGCACAAGACTTCGGATGAGATCGTCCGCTGGATTACCGGCACGCCGGGGTACGCGGCCTCGCGGATTCTGTATCTGGTGGACCGGCGGCTCTATCGGGTGGACAGCGACGGCGGAGGGCTGACCGCGATGTCCGGCGCGGGAGAAGAGATTCTCTCGCCCACCTGGAGTCCCGATGGGAAGCGCTTCGCCTATACCAGGTTCAGTGCCGGGCGGGGCAGTCTGGTGCTGCAGGGTGTGGCGGCCGGTGACAAAACCGTGGTGACCGGCACCAACACCGCGCTCAATATCACACCGGCCTTTTCCGCCGATGGACGCCTGCTCGCGTTCGCCCGTTCCAGTGAGGAAGGCACCGACATCTTCACTGCGGATGTGGCACAGAATTGTTGTGTTCAGCGGTTGACCGTGGGTCGCTTCTCCGATAATCTTTCCCCGACGTTCGCCCCCGATGGTCGCAGGCTGGCCTTCGTCTCGACCCGCGCCGGCGCGCCCCAGATTTACGTCATGGCGGCGGATGGTACCGATCAGGAATTGTTTGCGCCGTTCGATTATGGTGTCACCGGCAGCTCCAATGCGCCGGAGTGGTCGCCCGATGGTGCCAGTGTTGCGTTCCATCGGGATGTCAATCGTGCTCCGCAGGTGTTCGTACTCGATGTGTCCAAACGGAGTGTTCGCCAGCTGACCTCCAGCGGACGGAATGAGGATCCCAGTTGGGCTCCCGATGGACGCCATCTGGTGTTCGTCTCCGATCGCAGCGGGGTGCGCCAGCTCTGGGTCATCGATATCGTCACCGGCAAGATCCGTCAGCTCACGTTCCAAGGTCAGGCGCGGTTACCCGCGTGGTCCCGCCGGTTGTCCGACCCTGTTCCCACTCAGCCCTAGCTCTCGGAGGTTCGATGGTGTCCTACTCCTTCAGCCGCAACCTGGCCGCTCCACTCGCCGTTGCCCTGGTCCTGGCCTGTGGCGGCAAGAAGCAGCCCGAGCAGCCGGCTCCTCAGCCGACCCAGCCCGCGCCCCAGCCGGCCCCCGCGCCGACCCAGCCGGCGCCCCAGCCCACCGCCCCCTCGCAGCCGACCGAAGATCCGGCCGCGGCAGCCGCCCGGGTGACCGCGGCACTGCTGGGCGAAGTTGCCACCATGATTCACTTCGAGTTCGACGCCGCGGATATCCGTTCGGACGATCGCGGGCTGCTCGATCGCAAGGCCGCCATCCTGGGCGCCAATTCGGGTCTCCGGGTCCGGATCAGCGGTCATGCCGACGAGCGCGGCTCGGACGAGTACAACCTGGCTCTTGGCACCCGGCGCGCGGCCGCGGCCAAGACTTACCTCGTGAACAAGGGGATTGATGCCGGTCGCATCGAGACCGTCTCGTTCGGCGAGGAGCGGGCGCTCGATCCCGGTCACGACGAAAACGCCTGGGCGGCCAACCGCCGGGACGAGTTCGAAGTCACCGCGGGTGGCCAGAATCTCAGGAACCCGTGATTCGCACTGCTCGGGTAGTCACACCGTGCCTCGCGCTGATCGCCCTTGGAGCCTGCGCTTCCAAGGGCGACCTGCGCCGGATCGAAGAACAGCTCATCCTTCAGCGGACCGAGACCGCTCGTACCGACTCGGCCCGCGCCGCGCAGTTGGGTGAGGTGATCCAGGTACAGCGACGGATCATGGATTCCCTGACCGTCGTCAATCGCAGTGTCGGCGTCCTGGGAGTACAGGTCTCCGGCTTCAAGGGCGACGTGGCCAACGATCTGGTGAGCATTCAGCAGCAGCTGGTGCAGATCCAGGCCTTGACCGGCCAGAGTCAGCAGCGCCTCACCGAACTGCAGACCCGGGTGGAAGCCCGGACCGAGCAGCTCAACGCTCCGGCCCCGGCGCCCACTACCCCCGATTCAACCGCTTCCTCCAGTGCTCCCCCCACCAGTCCCACCGGTGGGCCGGCAGCGGGCAACGCCTCGGCCGAGCAGGTCTACGCGGCGTCGTTGCAGCAGTTGCGGCGGGGGAGTCCGGGCACGGCCCGGATGGGATTCCGCGAATTGCTGCGGACCTTTCCAACCAGTCCGCGGGTTCCGGATGCGACCTATTTTCTGGGAGAGACCTTCGCGGCAGAGTCCCCCGACTCGGCCGCGCTGTATTACGGCAAGGTGATGGAATCCTTCCCCCAGTCGGCCCGGGCAGCCAGTTCGCTCTACAAGCTCGGTCTGCTGGCGGAACGGAAGAAGGATCTGGATGGTGCCCGCGGTTACTTCAACCGCGTGCTGAAGGATTATCCACGGTCTGACGAGGCGGCTCTCGCCCGCGATCGATTGAAGACGCTCGGCCGCTAAATCCGAGCTTCAGGAAGCAGGACGTAATGACCGGCCCCGGTGCAGAGATGCCTTTCCTCGAGCACCTCGAGGAACTTCGGGTCCGCCTGGTGCGCGTCCTGCTTGCCCTGATCGCAGGGTTCGCGGTGGGGCTCTGGATAGTTCAGCGGTTCGAGTTCGTGAACCTGCTGAAGGCCCCCATCGCTCCGTATCTGAAGGTGACCGGCGGCAAACTCGTGGTCCAGAGTCCCACCGAGCCGGTGATGATCACCCTCAAACTCGCTCTGATCGTGGGTCTGGTACTGGCCTCGCCGGTGCTGATCTTCCAGATCTGGGGCTTCCTTTCTCCCGCGCTCTACGCCAAGGAGAAACGGGTGGTAGTGCCGGCCCTGATCTTCGGGCTGATTCTGTTCTGCTGCGGCGGCGCCTTCGCGTTCGTGTACCTCCTGCCTCAGGCCCTCCCGATCCTGTTCAGTTTCCAGTCCGAGGGACTGGAGATCCTGATCACCTTCGAGAAATACTTCAGTTTCGTCGTGCAGCTGGTCCTGGCGATGGGTCTCTGTTTCGAGATCCCGCTGATCATGATGCTGCTGGGGGGGCTGGGTGTGATCACGCCCGGCGGGCTCAACAACTTCCGGCGCTACGCCATCGTACTCGCGGCGGTGGCCGGCGCGGTGCTCAGTCCCGGCACCGACATCCTGTCGATGATCCTGATGACGGTCCCGATTCTGGTGCTCTACGAGATCGGGTTCATCGGGGTGTGGATCATTCATCGGCGTCGTCTGCGCCGGGCCGCGATCGCCTCGCTGGTTTTGCTGTTCCTGATGCTGGGCCACTGGTCCCCTGGCGAAGCCCAGGTCCCGGTCAAACCCAAGCCTGCGCCGCAAGACACCACCCGGCGGAATCCTCGCGACAGCACCAGGGCGATTCCCGATTCACTGCTCCCTGACAGTCTCAGGCGCCGGAGCAATCAGGCGCTGGATTCGGCGGCGGCCAAGCGGCTGGGTCTTCCCACCGCGCCGAAATACCAGTTTCAGGCTGACGATTCGGTAGTAACCGATCTGCTGAGCCGGCCGGGATACCAGTCCACCCGGTTCCGTTCCGATTCGGCCACTATCTTCGCCGAATCGCGCAACCTGATCCTGATGGACAAGGCGATGACCAAACGGGGGGAAACCACTCTCGAGGCGGATTCGATTTCCTATCAGGAGGCCGACTGCCTGATCCGGGCCCGGGGTGATCCCGCTCTGTTCGACAAGGAAACGGTGCTGAGCGGATTCGGCGGCATCAAATACAACACCTGCATTCGCCGCGGTATCGTCACCGACGCACTCACCACCTTCAAACAAGGCAACACCGACTGGTTCCTCCGGGGCGATCTGGCCCAGGACTCGAGCTCGGCCCGGCTATTCGCCGCCAACGGCGAGATCACCAGCTGCGATCTGCCGACCCCGCACTATCACTTCAGCGCCAAAAAAGTGAAGTGGATCTCCCAGACGGTGATGGTGGCCCGGCCGGCGGTGCTCTATATCCGGGATGTCCCGATCCTCTGGCTCCCTTTTGTGTTTCAGGATGCCCGGCCGGGGCGCCGGTCGGGCATCCTGATTCCCCGCTTCGGCCTCAACGATATCGTGCGGCAGAACCCGGGGTACAACCGGCAGGTCACCAATATCGGCTACTACTGGGCCCCCAATGATTATTTCGACGCGGTGGCCAAGCTCGACTGGTTCTCCAACCGCTACGTCCAGTACGGGATTGCCGGGCAGTATCGGGTGTTGTCGCGGGATATGAGCGGGGCAGTGGGGTACACCCGGATGAGCGAGAATACCGGGGCCCGCTCGACCAACATCCGCTGGGATCACCGGCAGAATTTCAATATCACCACCTCGCTCAATCTCAGTCTCAATTACACCAGCAGCGGGTTTGTCCAGCGGCGCAATGCCATCGATCCGCTGCTCTCGACCCAGCAGATCACCAGTTCGGCCAATTTTTCCAAACGTTACGCCTGGGGCACCGTCTCACTGGGCGGTAACCGGCGGCAGAGTCTCTCGGACAACAGCGTCACCACTCAGTTTCCTTCGCTGGCGATCTCCCCCAAGCCGCTGGACCTGGCCCACAATGTGACCTGGTCGCCGGGGTTCTCCCTGACCAACAATCTGGAGAACAACTTTCCGGCTTCTCCGGCGGTGGTGCGGGTAGACAGTCTCAACGGACTGGACACCCTCAAGTCCCTGACCGACCGGCGCACCACGACCCTCAACTTCGATACTCCGATCCGCTTCGGTGGCTTCACCTGGCGCAACAGTTTCAATCTCAATGATCGGCAGACCGAGGGGCGTCAGGTCATCGGCCAGAATCGGATCCCCGATCCCAGCACCCCCGATCCGACCGATTCGATCACCGTGAGTCAGGTGACGGTCGGCGACTTCAGCACCGATCTCGACTGGCAAACCGGGATCAACCTGCCGACCCTGTTCAACAGCAGCTGGAAGTTGCAGCCCAGCGTCAACATCGTGAACTCGACCAGCGGGGCGTTCTTCCTGCGCAACCGGGCCACCAACGGCGACTGGGTTCATCAGGGGAAGCGGTTCAACTTCGGGGTCACTTCGTCGCCTACATTCTTCGGGTTCTTTCCCGGTTTCGGCCCCATCGCGCGAATCCGGCACAGCTTCTCGCCGACCTTCAACTACAGCTACAGCCCGGCCGCCAGCATCCCCCGGGATTACGCCATCGCCGCGGCCGGGCCCACCGGCACTCCGGTGTTCCGAAGTATTCCTTCTCAGCTCTTGAGTGTGGGCTTGTCGCAGAACTTTGAAGGGAAAGCCAAGCCGAAAGCCGGGGACACCACCTCGGTCGACAACGCCAGGAAGTTCCGAATCCTCGGCATTCAGACCAGCTCGATCCAATACGATTTCGAGCAGGCCAAGCAACCCGGTCTCACCGGGTGGAAGACCGACAACCTGACCAACGCTTTCCAGAGCGACCTGCTTCCCGGCTTCAGCTTCAGCCTGACCCACGATCTGTTCCGGGGCCGGGTGGGCACCGACAGCGCCAAGTTCGATCCCTTCCTCCAGACCGTGAGCGCCAGCGTGGCGATCTCGGGCGGGACGGTAAAATCGCTCCTGGGGTTATTCGGGCTGAGTCACAAAAAGGACTCGACCACCGCGCCGCCTCCGCCTAACTATGTAGCCAGCCAAAGCACCTATGGCCGGCCGCCTTCTTTTTACGGTTACGGAGCCGAACAGTCACTCGGAGTAGGCACCAACCGGAACTTCAGCGCCAACTTCAACTACAGTCTCTCACGGACTCGGCGGGAAGGAACCAGTCTGCCGGTGGAGCCGCAGCAGAGTCTCGGCTTCAGTACCGCCTTCGCGCCGACCTCATTCTGGACGGTTTCCTGGTCGGCCCAGTACAACATCACCGAAAGCAAGTTCGAGTCGCAGACGGTACGGCTGGAACGGGTGCTCCATGAGTGGCGGGCCGGCTTCAACTTCGTCCGCAATCCCAACGGCAATTTCGCGTTCTTCTTCTCGGTCTATCTCTCCGATCTGCCGGACATCAAGTTCGACTACAACCAGACCTCCATCGAGCGGTAGAGATCGTAAACGGAAAACACAGAGACACAGAGGTCACTGGGGCAGCACCGAGAACAACGTTCGGCTGCTGTGATGTCTCTGTGTCCTCTGGACCTCTGTGGTGAATACGATTTGTCCCTGATGTTGGACAACAAGGGAAGCTCTGGGAGTATCCT
>CAZOES010000029.1:19852-32712 GCA_964578865.1 uncultured Gemmatimonadaceae bacterium
CCTGTAAGTGCTTGTAGATAAGTGAGATACGGTGTTCTCCCCAAGCTGGCACCTCTCCTGCTTTAGGATGGCCCAATCACCTTCCGGAGACAGTCATGCGTCGCGTCTGGTTGGCCGTACCGATCCTCGGTGCCATCGCGTGCTCAGATTACAACGGGGTCGGTTCGGGCAGTGGTCTGGTGGACCCGCCGAGCAATCTCACCTATGAGGTCGAACCGAGCGGCACGCCGGGCTCGCCCACCGGGGTTCTCCTGCACTGGGACTTCGACAACAACTCCGATCTCGCGGTGTGGCACGTCTACTCCCGGGGCGGCACCAACGAGTCGTATCGCCTCCGGGGCAGCACCACCTCGAACAGCTTCCACGACGAAGGCATCCCCCACCTGCAGTATTACGTCACCGCCGAGGATATCGACGGATTCGAGACTTCGCCCAGCAACGTGGTGACGGTGGACGAACGGCTCGCGCTGGATAAGCCGAATACTCTGACCAGTACTTCGCTGAATGGCGCGATCGCGCTGACCTGGTCGGATAACGCGTACACTTCCGATCCTAACGGCTTCAAGATCTATCGGGTCTACAGCGCTTCGTACGACCTGGACCAGAATCTCTGCGGCACCACCTGGTCGCTCGAGGGAAGCACCGTCGCGCCGGAATTCATTGCCAGCGCCATGACCAACGGGGTACCGCGCTGCTTCGGGGTTTCGGCCATCAGTGTCGAAGGCTTCGAGAGCCTCTGGTCTCCCATCCGTTCCGATACGCCCCGGCCCGACGCTCACAACGTGGTGCTGTTTGCCCGGCAGGCTCAGGACGCCGGCAGCGGTTTCCGCTTCTGGCGGGACATCGATAACGATGGCTTCGCCGACGCCAACGAGATCGGGTTGGTAGTGGCGGGTTCTTCGCCCCAGGCCGATTTCACCGTCGAGCGGGATGGCTCGAACCGGCTGTACCTGACCACGCTACGGGCCGGAACCGGGATTGCCCTGTATGGCAACGCCCCTGTCAGCGATCTGACCAGCATCGATTTCGCGCCCGATATCAACTACACCCAGGGCGGAATCGAGGCGTTACCCGGCTGGGGCTACGTCTTCGAAATGGATGGCGGCGATGGCTTCCTGCGATTCGGCGGGCTGCGAGTAAGCCACGTGGGCCAGAATTTCCTGATCGTCGATTGGTCCTTCCAGACCGATCCGGGTAATCCGGAATTGATAAGGGCGGCGAGCGGGAAGTAGGGGCCGAGACGGGCAGACGGGCGGGACGGGCGACTCATCGATGGTCTCAGAACGACGCCCTTCGATGAGTTGACCGTCTCGCCCGTCTCGTCCGTCTAGCCGCCTCTTGAGCTTTACCTTGCTCCGTCCAAGGGGGGCCGGTATCTTCTAAGTTCCGTTATTTCATAGGCCTCCACCCTCCCACCTGCCGGCTGGATGAACTTCGAGAAGCTGAAGGAAACGGCCCGGAAGTACGAGCAGAAGGAGGAGTGGCGCCGGGCCATCGAGGTCTATCTCCAGGCAATCCGCGAGTTCGAGGCCGGGAATGATCCGGTCCCGGACCTTTCGGTCTACAACCGGATAGGGGACCTCTACCTCAAGGCCAACGAACCCGGTGCGGCGGTCCAGGCCTATGAAAAGGCGGCCGACCTCTACGGCGAGCAGGGTTTCTACAACAACGCCATCGCGCTGTGCGGCAAGATTCTTCGGGTGAATCCCGGGAGAATTGGCACGTATCTCAAGCTGGCCCACCTGCACGCCCGCAAGAACGTCGTCATCGAGGCCAAGAAGAACCTGCTCGAATATCTCGAGCGGATGAATGCCCTCAATCAGCTGGACGACGCCTTCAAATCGGTCAAGGATTTCGCCGATCAGTTCCCCGGCAACAAAGAAATCCGCCTGATGCTGAGCGAGCTGCTGCGGGCCTCCTCCCGGAATGCCGAGGCCCGGGAGCAGCTCGAGAAGCTGGCCAGCGATCTCGAGGCTCGGGGTGATACTGCTGGAGCTCGCAAGACTCTCGCCCGGCTCCAGGCGCTCGATGCCGAGGATGGCGGTGCGCCCCCGGCCTCCAGCGAAGGCCCGCCCAAGCCCGCCTCACGGGCCAAGGGGGGAGATCTGGTCTTCCTCGATACCGGCGCCGATCTGGCGGCCGCGGGGCCTCCGCCGCCCAAGGGCCCGCCTTCGCGGAAGACTCGGGCGGTCACCATTCCGTCCACTCGACCGGAAAAGGTGCCCCCCCCCGGTCTGCCGATGATCGAGGAGGCCCCCGCCGCGAGCACCATGGGGCCCAAGACCGGCGAGACCCCGGCGCTGCAGATCGAGACTTCGAGTCTGGTCGACACCCCGCTCCAGCTCGAATCGGTGCAGCCGATTTCCGATGAGGCGCACCTCGAAGCCGCCGCCTCGGCTGAAGTCGCCAAGACGTTGGGTTTCGAACCCACCAGTGCCGAAGGTCTCGACACCGATGTTCGGCCCCTGGAAGGGCTGGAACTCGATGCGCCGGCGCCCGACTCGGTCGATCTGCAGATTTCGACCGAGGGCCTCGACCTCGAGCGGGCCAGTATCGACCCCGCCGAATTGGAGCCGGGCGACCGCACCAGCCTGATCATTCCCGAGCCGCTCGAGAGCTCTCCCGAGCTGGCGGAGGAGCTCGACCAGCTCACCGCCGGACTGGAAACCAGCAGCGTGGTTTCGAGTGGTGAAATCACCGGCAATCTCGAACTGCTCGAGCCGCCGATCGACGAGCCCGATTTGATCGAAGCCGGGCATGCCGCCGAGCCCGTTCCGGTGAGCGAATCGGACCAGCCGGAGTGGACCGACGAGGATCTGGGGATGGAGCCCTCGGCGATGGATCCCGACTCCGACGGCGACGGCGGAGTCACTTTCCTCGATCCGGGCGAACCATCTCACCCGACCATCACCGAGTTGGAAGACCGGGTGCTGGACGACCCGGACGATCCCGAGGCCCATCGCGCCCTCGGTGAAGCCCTGCTCGCGGCCGGTGAGAATCTCCGCGGTCAGGAGGAACTGGAGCTGGCGCTGGCCGGTTACGAGAGCAGAGAAGACTGGCCCCACGCAAGCGATCTGATCAACGAACTGATCCGGCTCGATCCCAACGGCGTGCGCTACCACCAGAAGCGGGTGGAGATCGGGTTCCGCAGCGGAGATCGCAGCCGGCTGATCGATTCCTACCTCGAACTGGCCGATGCGCTGCTTCGGGTAGGTGCCATGGATAAGGCCCTGGCGGTGTATCGTCGGGTTTCCGAGCATGATCCGGGGAACCAGCGGGCCCTCGCCGCGCTGGATGCCTTCTCCTCTCCGGAAGACGAACTGCCGCCCATCCCGCCGCCGCCGGTCCAGCATGAAGAGCCGGTCGAGGACGAGGCCGAGCATGCCGTCGATGCGATGTTCGACGGGCCCACCGAGGCCCCGGCTCCAGCGGCGGCCAAGGGACCAGCACCGGCAATTCCTCCGGCCGCCCGGAAGTCGCGCCAGTCGATCCCGGCGCAGCGGATTCCCGAGCCGGCCGGTGATTTCGTCGATCTCGGGGCTTTGATTCTGGAAGATGATCCGGTCAAGGACAGCCGGATGCGGGTGGAGGACGAAGACCCAACCGGCGATGAGCAGAAAGACTTCAACGAAATGCTCACCGCCTTCAAACGGGGCATCGACGAGAATATCGACGCCGAAGATTTCCAGTCCCACTACGATCTGGGTATCGCGTTCAAGGAAATGGGTCTGCTGGACGAAGCCATCGCCGAGTTCCAGAAGGCGCTGCGCTCGCCCGAGGGCCGGCTCAAGACCTCCGAGGCTCTGGGTACGGCTTTCTTCGAAAAGGGTCAGTTTGCCATCGCCGAGGCGATTCTCAAGCGGGCGGTCGAGAGTCTCGGTGCCACCGATGATGAACAGATTGGCCTGATCTACTGGCTGGGCCGTTCCCAGGAAGCCCAGGGCAAGACCGACGCATCAGTGGGCAACTATCAGCGGGTCCTGGCGGTGGACATCGGCTTCCAGGATGTGACCTCCCGGATGAATCGGCTGGCGTCGGGGCGGGCTCAGTGAACTCGCCTGCCGCCGGGGTTACCCTCGCCGCCCTGCAGGCCTCGCTCGGCCCCCGCCTCGAGGCGGTCAAGCGCGAACTCCGCCGGATCATCGAAAGCGATTTCGGCCTTATTGCCGAAGTGAATGGCCACCTGCTGCAAATGCAGGGGAAGATGTTCCGTCCGACCATGCTGTTGCTGGCCAACGAGGCGGTCGCTGCTCCGGATGACCGGATCGACATCCTCGCGGCCGTGGTCGAACTGATTCATCTGGCCACCCTGGTGCACGACGACTCGGTAGACCACTCGGTGCTCCGCCGTGGCATGCCGACCATCAATGCGCTGTTCAGTCACCAGGTCTCGGTCATCATGGGTGACTATCTCTACAGCCGCGCGGTGGTAGAGCTGACCCGGCTGGGCGACATCGAGCCGCTCCGGGTCCTGTCCCGGGTTACCAACGAAATGACCGTGGGTGAAATGCGGCAGCTGATGGCTCACGAGCCGCTTTCGTTCTCCGAGTCCGAATACGATCTGCTGATTCGGGCCAAGACCGCCTCACTCCTGTCGGGCGCCTGCGATCTGGGGGCCCTCAAGGCCAGCGCCAGGGAGCGCAACGCGGTTCGGGGGTTCGGCGAATCTCTGGGGATGGCGTTCCAGATCGTGGACGATCTGCTCGACTACACCGGCGAAGAAACCGTGACCGGAAAGCCGTCGGGTAATGACCTGCGGGAGCATAAGGTCACCTTGCCGCTGATCTATGCCCTGGGCCGACTCACCCCGGATGCCCGCCGCGAGGTGGCTACCCTGATGGCGACGCCCGAGCCCAGCGATGAGCAAATTGGCCGGGTGATCAACCTGGCGGCCGAGGCTGGCGGCCTCGAGTATGCCCGCCAGCGGGCCCAGCGGCTGGCCGAAAAGGCCGACCGGGAACTGGATGACCTCCCGCCCAGCGCGGCCCGGGAAACGCTGCGCGACAGCATCGCGTACGTGCTGGATCGGCGGCGCTGATGGCGACTGGACCGCGCCGCCCGGGGTTCTATCTCGGGGTCCTGATTACCGGCTTTATCCTCGGCGGATTTCTGAACGCCCTGGTCAAAACGGTGATGCCCGACAGCGTCGCCAAGCAAGTGTTTACATTTACCGCCAGTGGAAGCATCGGCCCCGTTTCGCTCGATCTGCTGGTATTCAGTCTGACACTGGGGCCGTTCGCAGTTAATGTCTCGCCGCTCGCGATCCTCGGCGTGATCATCGCCTATCTGATCGCGCGGTCACTCTTCTAGCAGGGGGGCGTTATGCTCGGCAACCTGGGTCTCCCCGAGATCCTGCTCATCGGCTTCATCGTATTGATGGTCTTCGGCGCCAAGCGGCTGCCCGAGATCGGCGCGTCGTTCGGCAAGGGGATTCGCGAGTTCAAGCGCAGCTTCAATGATGCCGGCGATTCGGTGACCGGTGGCGACAACCAGGCCCCTCCGTCGCGCCAGATTGATAGCCGCAATGCCGCGCCCGGTGGCCAGCCCAGCAACAGTGGCGGGGAGCCGAAGCGGCTGTCGCAGTAGCGGCTAGGCGGCGAGGCGGGTAGGCGGCTAGTAGTTAGTAGTAAGGGCGGGTTCTCCGAGGAGAGCCCGCCCTTCATGCATTAACTAGCCGCCTTGCCGCCTAACCGCCTAGCCGCTAGCTACGACCATTCCCCTGCTGTGCCGTCGCCGACTGCGCCTCGGTCTTGTAGATCTCGGCCCGGCGATCGACCACTTTGGCGTTGGACTTCACCGACGCCATGTAGCTGCGCACCCGGTCCTGAGTCGCGAGGCGATACTGGCGGGAACGGAAATCGTCGACCCCCTTCACGAAAGCGGCGGAGTCGGCCGCTTCTTTCTTCACCACCTTGAGGAAGTAGATCCCATCCTCGGTCGAGATGGCGCCGCTGGTCTTTCCTTCCGCCACGCCGAATGACGCACCAACCACCCGCGGATTGGGGATCGCGGGGTTGATCCGGGTGAAGGGTCCCAGGGTGCGGTAGGGCAGGGCCAGCGCTGTTGCCGCCTGGTTGAGGGTGCTGCCTTCGGCCATCCGCTTGGCCACGTCATCGGCGACGTTCTTAGCCAGCACTTCCTTCTGTGCAGTGCTGGCCGCAATGGCCACACTCTGCTTGATCTTCTCGAACGGGGGAACTCCCTCGGCATCGAGGCTATCGAGGCGGAAGAGGAAATAGGCGTAGGTGACTTCGATGATGCGCCCGGTCTCACCCGGCTTGGCCTGGAAGGCCCAGACCCCGGCATCGGGAATCACCTGCAGTCCTACCTGGGCCCGGCCACCCTTCTGGAGCGGCAATGCGTGAGTGATCTGCAGTCCGAGCGCCTTGGCCGCGGTGTCGAGCGCGGCGGGATCGAGCTTCTCGGCGCCCAGCGACTCCAGGCTGTCGGCCCGGGCGTCCAACTCGTCGCGGTGCTTCCCGGTGATCTCCACCGGAATCAGGATGTGATGGGCTTTGACCTTGTCACCCTTCCGCGAATCCACCCGGATCAGATGATAGCCGAAGTTGGAAAGAACCGGCTCGCTCACCACGCCAATAGGGAGCGACAAGGCAGCCTTCTCGAAGGCCGGGTCCATGATGCCCTTGCCGAACTCGCCCAGATCGCCGCCCTTGGTGCCTGAGGCGGTGTCGGCCGACTCCCGTTTGGCGACTTCATCGAACGGGGTACCGTCCTGAATCTCCTTGCGGAGTTTCAGAATGTGTTCGCGCGCCGCGGCGCTGTCGCTGGCGTCCGGGGTCCGGAGCAGCGAAACCACGCTCAGATAAGCCGTCTCGCTCCGACGGAAATCATCCTTGTGCGCGTCGTAATACGCCTTGATCTCGGCATCGGTGAGATGCACCGCGCTGTCCGGGACCGCCGAACGGGGATTGATGGTCACCAGATCGATGGTGACCTTCTCATTGGCGTCCCGCCAGGCCTGCCAGAGACCGGGATCGGAGATGTAGACGTCGGCGGTGACCACCCGCAGCAGCTTGGAGCGCCGGATCTCATCCCGATACTGCGCCTCCAGCATGGGGATGACCTGACTGGCTTCGGCCGAGCGGAGCCACCGCTGGTACTTGGCCGGATCGAACTTGTTGTCGGTCTGGAAGGTCGGGGCCGACAGGATTTCCGGTGGCGGATTGTTCTGAATCGCTTCGGCGATTTCCTCGGAGCTCGCGGTCAGATGCCGCTCGCGGAACTCCCGCTCCATCGCCTGCTGCTGAATCAGCTGATCCCAGACCTGGTTGCGGACCTCTTCGATCTCTTCGGCGCTGAGCGAGCGGCCGGTCTGCCGCTGCTGGTTCTCGATGCTCTGCTGAACCATGGCCTGGTAGGCCCGCAGCTGGATCGTGACGCCTTCGATGCTTCCCACGCTGGTTCGGGAGCCGCCGGTGACCTGGCGCCAATCCACGCTGGTAAGGAGGAAGACGATCATCAGAACGGCAAACACCGCGGCGGCGACCTTGCCGGCGATGCTTCTGAAAACCTGCATCATAGGGAGCTGCCCTGCGTCTTAGAGGATCGGGTGGAAAAAGCGGGCTAAGTGTAAGCCGGATAACGCGGAACCACAAGCCAAAGAGGCCCCGGGACCGTTGACAGTCACTTCCGGGGACGCTAATCTTTGTTCAATTCCCACAACAACTTAGGATCAAAAGCCCGGGATGCCACCAAACAGCGAAATCGAGAAGCTCGAGCGCCGGTGGAGGGACAATCCCAAGGGGACGGTCTTCGCCCCGTATGCCGAGGTCCTGCGCAAGAATGGTGACCACGCCCTGGCGCGTGATGTCCTGCGTCAGGGGCTCGAGCTCCACCCCGATCATATCCCGGGGAACATCGTCCTGGGGCGCTGCTGCCTCGACCTCGGCGAGGATGGGCCGGCCGAGGCTGCCTTTGCGCACGTCCTGGATCTCGATCCGGAGAATGTCATCGCCCTCAAAGCGTTGGCTGACATCACCGAACGTCAGGGCCGCCTGGCCGAAGCGGACAACTGGCTTACTCGACTGGTCACGGTAGACCCGAGCAACGAAGAGGCCCGGGACCAGTACGCCAGAGTGAGTTCTGCCCGGGAAGCCGCCGCCGCTGTACTCAACGCTGAAGTTGCTCCCCCCAAGACAGAAGCCGCTCCCAAGACCGAGGTTCCGGCTCCTGCCCCGGTAGTGAAGACGGTCGAAATCCCGATCAGCCGGCTGATTAACCCTCCGCCGCTGGAAGACCTCCCCGAGGAGTTGGCGGATCGCTCGGAATCGAGCGCTGGGGTGATTGACGATGTGAGCGACGTAGCGGCATTCGCCGACGAAGCGCTCGACAAATTCCTCGATGTGCCGGCCGAAACCGCCGAGCCGGCCCCTCCCGAGGGCCGGGTCATCGCCAAGAGCGATGCCGAGATTACCGCCATTACTCCCGCTTTCATGGCCGATCCCGCACCCATCGCCGGACTGGAGCCGGCCGTGCTGGATCTCTCCGAAGCGGGCCGCGATATCGCCCCGATCGCCGATCTCAGTATCGGCGAGGAGTTCACTCCGCCGGTTCCGGCCGTCGAGCCGGAACCGGAGCCGGTCAGTGATACCGCCCCGCCAGCCCGTTCCAGCGCGCCGTACGCAATCGGGGTGGAGAATGCTCCCGAGATCGAGCTGAGCCCCACTGGCGCGAGCGAGTTCCAGACTCCGGACGATAGCACAGCCCTCCTCGACATAACTCCCGGCCAGTCGGAGTTCCAGGTTCCCGATGCCAGCTCCGATCTGAGCCTCTCGGCCGGTGGTACTTCGGAATTTCAGACCCCCGATGCATCCGAAGAGCTGCGCTTCTCGGGCACCACCGCGTCCTCGGAGTACCAGACTCCCAGTGGTTCGGAAGACCTCCTCGAAAGCACTCGAGCCTCTGCCAGCGAGGAACCCAAGACGGTCGAACCGGTGATCGAACGCAGCTGGGGCGAAGCGGGTGTCTCCGAGACGCTCGCCACCATGGCCGCGATGCCGACCCAAGAGCTCTCGACCGAGCCCCCGGCCGAGGACAGCGGCACTGACGCGCCAACTGCCGCGCCGTCATGGTTCTTCGAGGACGAAGACAGCGCCGCTACCGAGGCCCCTGCGGCGCCGGCGGACCTGCCGCTGATTGTCCCTGAGCCGGAACCGGCCGTCGCTGCGACTGAGCCGGAGACCATCGAGACGTTCGAGAGTCCCCGGCCGGAGCCCGAGCCCGAGGCAGAACCGGTGCTGGCGACCGCTGCGGCAGAGTCGGAGCCCGAGCCCGAGCCCGTGGCGGAGACCGAGACTCGGAGCACCGCGGAGCTGCGACTGATTTTCCCTGACGACGCGGCCCAGCCCGAGCCACATCGAGTTCGCCGAATCACTCAGGCGGAGATCACCCCGCCGGAAGAAGTCACCGAGGGCCCGGTGGGCGAGCCCGAACCGGTCATGACCGAGACCATGGCCGAGTTGTACGCCCGTCAGGGGCATAATGCAGAAGCATTGCGGGTTTACCGCGCGCTGGCCGAGAAGTCTCCCGGCGATGTTCGCCTGCGGGACCGCATCAAGGAGCTCGAAGCTCGCGGCGCCGCGACTACCCGCCGGCACACCTTTGTCGCTATGGATACCGGCGGCGAATCGGTTGAATCGTTCTTCCGCTCACTGGCCGACGCTCGGCCGGGCAGCGGGGGCGCGGTTCCCAGCTTCGACGCCCCCAATTCCGGCGAGGACAACAGCGGAGCCCCGACCCGTCCGGCCCGCGATCCCCTGTCGCTAAGCGCCATTTTTGGCGAAGAGCCTTCCCGGGCCGCACCGACCAACGACGGTGCGGCGGCCAAGGCGGCCTCTACGCCCGACGCCTTCTCCTTCGATCAGTTCTTCGGCGGTTCCCCGGCTTCAGGATCCGGCTCGGCACCTTCCCGCCCATCGGGCGCGTCGGAAGAGGATCTGGACCAGTTCCAGAACTGGCTCAAGAGTCTCAAGCGCTGATGCGGGTCGCTGTTCTCAACGGGCCGAACCTGAATCTGCTCGGCACCCGCGAGCCCGAAGTGTACGGCCGGACCACGCTCCCGGAGTTGGAGCAGCTGGTCCGGGCCGAGGCGGCCCGGCTGGAAGTCGCCCTGACCTGGACCCAGACCAATCATGAGGGCGATTTCGTCGAAGCGGTGCAGGCGCTCAAGGGCCATGCCGACGGCGCCCTGGTCAATGCCGCGGCGTTCACTCACACCAGTCTGGCCATCCGGGACGCCTTCCTCGCGGTGAAGATCCCGTTCGTCGACGTGCACCTCTCCAATATTTTCGCGCGCGAGCCGGAGCGCCGGCATTCCCGTCTGGCCGACCTGGCCGTCGGGATCGTGGCGGGGTTCGGCCCCAGCGGCTACATCCTCGGTTTGCAGGCGCTGGTTGGGAAGCTCCGTGAACGCTGATCGCAGGGAAGCGCGACAGGCCGCGCTGCGGGAGCGGCTGAGTACGCTGGGATACGACCTGCTGGTGATCCAGTCTCTCCCTAACGTCCGTTACCTGACTGGATTTACCGGTTCGAGCGCCCTGCTGGTGGTGCGGGCCCAGGATGCGGTACTGGTCACCGATTATCGCTACGCTGCCCAGGCTCCCCGTGAAGTGGGCAACTCGGCTCGGGTCGAGATCGACCAGGTGAGTGTGTGGGAGCGGCTCAAACGGGTAGTACAGGAGCGAAGCGCCGGCGTCGGAGCTTTCGAGGCCCACATCGCCACCATCCGCGACCGGGACCGGTTGGAAGGACTCGGGGTTCCCCGCTGGGAGGCTACCGGGGACCTGGTTGAACGGCTCCGGACGGTTAAGGACCCTGATGAAGTGAAGGCGATCCGGGCGGCGGCGGCGCTCGCTAGCGAGGCCTTGTCAGAAACTCTGCCGGCGGTGAAGCCGGGCGAGACCGAGTTCGAGATCGCCGCCAGACTGGAAGCGGCGCTGCGACGGAGAGGGAGTGAGTGGCATCCCTTTCCCACTATCGTGGCCTCCGGGGCGCGGGCGGCCCTGCCGCACGCCCGGACCAGCGCCCGCCCAGTCGAGCGGGGCGAATGGCTGCTGCTTGACTTCGGTGCTCAGGTGGACGGATACTGTGCCGACCTGACCCGCACCGTGGTGGTGGGTGCCCGGGCAGATGAGCGGCAGCGGTTGATCTACGAGACCGTTCGTCAGGCGCAGAAAAGGGCTCTCGACAATGTGCAGGCCGGCATGAGCGGCAGAGAGGCCGACCAGCTGGCCCGTGATGTGATCGCCCAGCGGGGATTCGGCGAAGCCTTCGGCCACTCGCTGGGACATGGACTGGGATTGGAAGTCCATGAGGCACCTCGGCTTTCGGCCACGGCGGAAGGTGCCTTGCCGGCCGGTGCCGTGGTCACCATCGAACCCGGCATCTATCTTCCCGGCTGGGGTGGAGTGCGGCTGGAGGACGATGTCCATCTCGGCGCCACCGGGGCCGAGCTTCTGTCCGACAATCGCGTCGAACTATTGGAACTGCTTCCCTGACCCTTTCTTCAGGCTCATGAATCCCAAGGACGCTCAGGACCTCGCGAAGGTGCTGGCCAAGCAGCCGGGTATCCGCTCGGTCGATCTCAAAGATGTGCGGAAGCTGGCCGAGCTGCTGCACGAATTCCCCGAGATCGGGTCCATCGAAGTGAAGGGGTGGTTTGAGACCGGGGTGGTCATCACCCGAACCGGCAACGTGGCCGCCGCGGCCCCGATGCCGATGCCGGTTGCAATGCATGCTCCCATGGCTCACCCGGCTCCGGCTGCTGCGGCTCCGGCCGCCGCCCCGGCGGCGGTTGCGCCCGCTGCGGCCGCCGGCGGCACGCTCAAGGACATCAAGTCACCGATGGTGGGGACGTTCTACAAGTCCCCCGAACCCGGTGCCGAGCCCTATGTCAAAGTGGGAACCCGGGTGACTCAAGGCCAGACGGTCTGCATCATCGAAGCAATGAAGATTATGAATGAGATCGAGGCCGAGGTCACCGGCGTGGTACGCGAGGTGCTGGTGGAAGACTCCCAACCGGTGGAATTCGGCACCGTCCTCTATCGGGTGGATCCCAATGGCTGAGACGACGGCTCCGTCCAACCTGCAGCCTCCGTTCAATTTCAAGCAGGCCATTTCGCTGATGGTGCAGCGCAACGGCTCAGACCTCCATCTCAAGGTCGGTCGCCCGCCCACCATCCGGGTCAACGGCGAGTTGAACGGGCTGGACATGCAGCCGCTCAAGCCGGAAGATCTCAAGCTCCTGGCCGAGCAGATCATGACGCCCCGGCAAGTGAAGGAATTCGCCGAAAAGAAAGAAGCCGACTTTGCCATCGGCGTTCCCGGCGTGGGTCGGTTCCGCACCAACATCTACCAGCAGCGCGGTACCCTGGCCTTCGCTTTCCGGGCCATTCCCTATGAAGTGAAAACCATTCGCGAGTTGTCCCTGCCGGAGGTGCTGGAAGAGATCGCCCTGCGGCCCCGCGGACTGGTGTTGGTGACTGGGGTAACCGGTTCCGGCAAGTCAACCAGCCTTGCCGCGATGATCAATCATGTGAACCAGAACCGGCGGGTCAACATCATCACCATCGAAGACCCGATCGAGTTCCTCCATCGCGACGTTCAGGCCAACATCTCGCAGCGCGAAGTCGGCAGCGACACCCTGGCCTTCGGCACCGCGCTCCGTCACGTGCTGCGGCAGGATCCCGACGTGATCCTGATCGGTGAAATCCGGGACAACGAGACGCTGGACGTCGCGCTCAAGGCGGCCGACACCGGACACCTGGTGTTCTCCACCCTGCACACTACCGATGCGACCCAGACGATCAACCGGGTGATCTCGTTCTACCCGCCGCACCAGC
>CAZOES010000030.1:0-32710 GCA_964578865.1 uncultured Gemmatimonadaceae bacterium
GCAGAAGGCCGGGACCTCCGATGCGTTCGTCTCGGCCGGCAATACCGGGGCGGTACTGGTGGCTTCCACCCTGATGCTGGGTCTCCATGAGGGCGTGGAGCGGGCCACGGTAGCGACCGCCTTTCCCACCGTCGATCTGCCGGTGCTGGTGCTGGATGCCGGCGCAACGGTGGACTGTTCCTCCCGCGAGCTGCTCGGATTCGCCTGGCTGGGCACCATTTACCTGCAGGACGTGCTGGGCCGCCCCAATCCCAAGGTGGGGCTGCTCAACGTGGGTGAAGAAGACGAGAAGGGAAACGCGGCCGCCAAAGAAGCCCACCAGCTGCTCAAGTCAGCCGGCGGGCTTAATTACGTCGGCAACATCGAAGGCCGTGACATCGTCGCGGGGCATCCCCGCTTCGGCCTGGTCGATGTGGTGGTGTGTGACGGCTTCGTGGGGAACATCGTGCTCAAGTTCTACGAGTCGGTGGCCCGCCTCATCGTCCGGCTGGTGAAAAAAGAAGCCCCCGATGTCCTCGCCACCCCGGCGATCCAGAGGGTCTTCCAGCACCTCGACTACTCTGAATACGGCGGGGCGCCGCTGCTGGGCGTCAAAGGCGTGACCATCATCTGTCACGGCTCTTCCAGCGGTAACGCTTTCAAGAACGCCATCCGGATCGCTAATCAGGCCGTGGCCCACAATCTCAGCGCCCACATCGGGGCCCATTTCGCCCGGCGGGAAGCGGAGTCGCGCAGCTGATGCAGCGTCCCATCGCGGCCATCAGTGGGCTGGGTGTGACCCTTCCTGCCGGAGTGGTCACCAATCAGGACTTCGAGAAACGGCTCGATACCTCGGATCAGTGGATCGTCGAGCGGACCGGTATCAAGGAACGGCGCTGGGCCGGGCCCGACGATACCGTGGCCACCATGGCCAAGACCGCGGCCGAACAGGCGATGAACAAGGCCGGCATCACCGCTGCCGATCTCGATGCCATCATCGTCGCTACCGCCACGCCCGACCGCCTGCTCCCTTCCACCGCGTGCTATTTGCAGGCCTTGCTGGGAGCCGAGAAGGCGGCCGCCTTCGATCTCTCGGCGGCGTGCAGCGGATTCATTTACGGGTTGACGGTCGCCGAGGGATTGTTCGCGGCGGGACAGGCGAACCATATCCTGGTTGTGGGTGGCGAAAAGCTCAGCAGTATCACCGACCTGAACGATCGAGCCACCGCGATTCTGTTCGGCGACGGGGTCGGTGCGGTGGTGCTCTCCCGAACCCAGGGGCCCCGGGGGATTCTCTCCACGTTCATCAAGTCTGACGGCCGGCTGGCTCCGTTACTCTACATCCCCGGTGGTGGTACCCGCGATCCGATCAGCGACAAAGTGGTCAAAGAGCGCTCCCACTACATGAAAATGGCCGGCCGTGAGGTCTTCAAGCACGCCGTGCTGGAGATGGCCGAGGCCTGTGATGAGGCTCTCAACCGGGCGGGGATCAAGTCGGAAGAGATCGATCTTCTGGTTCCCCACCAGGCCAACATCCGAATCATCGACGCGACCGCCCGGCACGCCGGTATCCCGGAAGAAAAAGTCGTGGTGACCGTCGACAAGTTCGGGAACACCTCGGCGGCCTCGATTCCCATGGCGTTGGCCGATGCCGAGCAACGCGGAGTCCTGACTCCCGGCAAGGTAGTTCTGCTGGTTGCGTTCGGCGCGGGCTTCACCTGGGGCTCCACGGTGATCCGGTGGTAAGCGTGGTACTTTGCCCCGGCCAGGGCGCCCAGAAGGTCGGGATGGGGAAGGATCTCGCGGAACGATTCCCCAAAGCGAACGAGACCTTCGAGCGGATCGATCAGGCCCTGGGCGTTTCGCTCTCCCGGATCATGTGGGAAGGGCCGGAGTCAGAGCTGACCCTGACCCACAATACCCAGCCCGCGATTCTGGCTCACAGTGCCGCGGTATGGGCGGTGGTAGGTGACAAGATCCGGCCATCGATGAAAGCCGGGGCGGGACACAGCCTGGGCGAGTATAGCGCCTATGTGGCCGCCGGTGCCTTGAGTGCCGAAGACGCCGCCAAACTGGTCCGGAAACGCGGCGAACTGATGTTCGACGCTGGCACCAGGCGGCCGGGGGCCATGGCGGCCGTACTCGGCCTGGCCACCGATCAGGTGCAGGCGGCCTGTGCCGAAGCGTCTACCGCGACTGAAGTCGCCGTGGCCGCCAACCTCAATGCCCCGGATCAAACCGTGCTGTCGGGCGATCCTGCCGCGGTGGAGCGAGCCGGTGAGGCCTGCAAGGCCAAAGGCGCCAAACGGGTGATTGCGCTTAAGGTGAGCGGTGCGTTTCACTCGCCTTTGATGCAGCCGGCCGTCGCGGGACTTACCGAAGCGCTCGGGAAGGCCGCCTGGAAGGAGCCGGCGGTTCCGGTCATCGCCAACGCCGTGGCCTCTCCGGTCACCAGCTCGACTGAAGCCCGGAAGCAGCTGGCCGATCAGCTTACGGCTCCGGTGCGATGGGTCGGGTGTATGCAGAAGGCCGCCGAGCTGGTGCCGGGAGCGATGTTCATCGAGATCGGTCCCGGAAACGTATTGAGCGGGTTGCTCAAGAAGATCGTGCCGGGTGCGGCGAGCGTCACGCTGGGCACTGCGGACGAGGTCGAGAAGTACCTAACGGCGAATGGCTAACGGCTAACGGCTAACGGCTAATGGCTTCTACTATCGATCTCAGCGGACAAACAGCCTTCGTCACCGGTTCGACCCGCGGGATCGGTCGTGCGATAGCGTCGGCGCTCTACGGGGCTGGCGCCAAGGTCGCCGTGGTGGGCCGGGAAGAGGCGAAAGCCAAGGCCGTCGCGACTGAACTGGGCGAGCGCGCCCTGGGAGTTGCAGCCGATGTGGGCACTGCCGCCGCGGTCGAGAAAGCCGTCGGTGAGATCGAAAAGGGACTCGGTCCAATCGACATCCTGGTGAACAACGCCGGGATCACCCGGGACAACCTCCTGCTCCGCATGAGTGAAGCCGACTGGGCCGAGGTGCTGCAGGCGAATCTCACCGGGGCGTTCAACACCACCCGGGCCGTGCTCAAGGGAATGATGAAGCGGCGCAAAGGCCGGATCATCAATGTGGCCAGCGTGGTCGGAATCGCCGGTAACAAGGGCCAGGCCAACTACGCGGCCAGCAAGGCGGGCCTGATTGGATTCACCAAGTCGGTGGCCAAGGAATACGGGAGCCGGAACGTTCTGGTGAACGCCGTGGCGCCCGGGTTTGTCGATACCGACATGACCGCCAGCTTGCCGGAGGACGTGCGGGCGGCCATGTTGGGCGGGATCAGCTTGGGGCGGATGGGCCGCCCAGAAGAAGTAGCCGGCGCCGTACTCTTTCTGGCGTCGGACTTAGCGGGGTACATTACCGGGCAGGTGCTCGTGGTAGATGGCGGACTCGCCATCTGACCCGGGCACAGGATTCCACCTTCCCATTTCGAGGAACGTCATGAGTAACGTCGAAGACCGCGTCAAGGACATCATCGTCGAGGAGCTCGGCGTGGAGCGTGAGAAGCTCACGAACGAAGCCAGCTTCATGGAGGATCTCGGCGCGGACAGCCTCGATACCGTGGAGCTGGTCATGGCGTTCGAGAAGGAGTTCGACATCGACATCCCGGACGAAGAAGCCGAGAAGCTCCGGACCGTCGGCGACGCTCTCAAGTATCTCCACGAGAAGCTCGGTAAGTAGTCTTGCCGCATCGCGTCGTAGTAACGGGGGCGGGACTGGTCACGCCGATCGGTCCCGATGTGGCCAGTACCTGGGATGGGTTGCTGGCCGGGAAGTCGGGTGCCGGCCCCATCACCAAGTTCGACCCCGCCCGGTTGGGTGTCCGATTCGCCTGCGAAGTAAAGGGTTTTGATCCGCTTCAGTACATCGATCGGAAAGAGGCCCGGCGCTATGATCTCTTCGCCCAGTTCGCCCTGGGCGCGGCTCATCAGGCCATTACCCAGGCCGGGTTGGAAGGAAAATTCCCCGACCCGGATCGGTCTGGAGTCGTGATCGGCAGCGGCATCGGCGGGATGCAGACGTACGAAGACAACTGCGCCGCCTACATCACCAAAGGACCGGACCGGGTTTCCCCGTTCTTCGTTCCGATGTACATCCCCGACATCGCCGCCGGTCTGGTTTCAATTCGCTACGGCCTCAGGGGTCCTAACTTCGCTACGGTTTCGGCCTGCGCCTCATCGGCTCACGCTATCGGCGAGTGCTACAAGATGATCAAGCACGGCACCGCCGTTTGCATGGTGGCGGGCGGAGCCGAAGCGGCGATCACCGGGCTTACCGTTGCGGCGTTCGACAACATGAAGGCCTTGTCCCGCCGCAACGATGCACCGGAGCTGGCCAGCCGCCCGTTCGATAAGGGCCGGGATGGCTTCGTGCTGGGCGACGGTGCCGGGTGTGTAGTGCTCGAGAGCCTGGAGCACGCTCAGGCTCGGGGAGCCAGGATCCTGGGTGAAGTGATCGGCTACGGCATGAGTGGCGATGCCCATCACATCACCGCTCCGCCCGATGACGGCAACGGCGCCGCCCGGGCCATTGTGCAGTGTCTCGAGGATGGCCAGATCAACCGGGCCGATGTGGGCTATGTCAACGCCCACGGCACGTCGACCCCCCAGGGCGACGTGGCTGAGACTAGAGCCGTGAAATCGGTCTTCGGGGACCAGGCCCGGAAGCTGATCTTCGGCTCGACCAAATCGATGACCGGTCACCTGCTGGGGGGCGCCGGTGCCCTCGAATTCATCGTCTGCCTGCTGGCGGCCCAGACCGGCAAGATCCCCCCGACCATCAATCAGACCACCCCGGATCCGGAGTGCGATCTCGATTGCGCCCCTAACAAAATGGTGGAGCGCAAAATCAAGGTCGCCATCTCCAACTCTTTCGGATTTGGCGGGCACAACGTAACCTTGGCAGTACGGCAGTTCGAGGGCTGACTCCCAAGCCCTACCGGCAGGCCTCAACCCCCGAAAACATGACCGAGGCGCCCCCTCCAGTCTCCCCGCCTGACGCCAATGGCGTCGGGCGGGTGGGCTGGGGGGTCATTTCAGGTTGGCTGGTTCTTTCACTGGCGGTCGGAGGGCTGGGCGGCGCGATCCGCGCTCGCGAGGCGCTCAGAAACGAACGCACCGCGGCGGCGCGTGATACCCGGCGAGTAGCGGATGCGCTGGCAGTAACCCTCAACGGACGAATGGGGCTGGTCCGGGGGCTGCAGGCGTTTGTCGAGCTGATCTGGGACCATCGCGATTTCCCCAAGCATTTCGACCAATACTCCCGCCAACTCATTGCCGGGACCACCGGGGTCCGGGCCGCTCAGTATGTGATCCGGGATACCATCAAGCAGATCTACCCGCTCGAGGGAAACGAGGCTGCACTCGGCTTGGATCTGAACAAACACCCCGACTCGAGCGAGACGATCAAAGATCTCCGGGCAGCGCAGCAATCGAACAAGGTGGTACTCTCCGGTCCGCTCCAGCTGGTCCAAGGCGGCAAGGGCCTGATCGGTCGGGTTGCCGCCCGCGACTCGGCCGGTGAACTGCTGACCGTGGTGGCTCTGGTGCTGGATCTCCCTCCTCTGCTGAGCGAAGCCGGGCTAACCGATTCCGGACCCATGCTCCGGGCGCTGCGCGACGATCGGGGCCGAGCAGTCGGCGGAGCTGACTCGATCTTCCAGGCGGTCCACGTCGAAACGCCGGTCACCCTGGTCGATCGCACCTGGGTCTTGGCCTCGATGCCTTCGGCCGGTTGGCTGGTGAACAGCCGCTGGGTTGTCTGGCAAGCCAGACTTGCCGGCTTCATCGCCACCATGCTCCTGGGTTGGCTCCTCTGGCTGGCCCTGAGCCGGCAGGAAGCTCTCCGCCGGGTCAAGGAAGTCCTGGCTCGGAAGCTGGCCGAGGAGCGGTTCGCCCGATTGTCTCAGATCAGTCCCGATGGAGTCGTTCTCACCAGGGTGAGCGATGGAACCATCCTCGAGGTCAACGACGCGTTCCTCGAGCTCTCCGGCTTCCAGCGCTCGGAGTTGATCGGTCGCTCGACTCTGGAACTGGGTATGTGGCTCAGCGAGGCCGACCGGAACCGCTTGCTCGATAAGGTCCGGGCCGAGGGGGCGTGCGTTGGTGAGGCGGTGCGAGTCAGGCGAAAGGACGGAGTCGAACTCGACGTTGAGTTCTCGGCGCGGTTCTATCCTGGCGGCGAAGAACCCTTGCTGCTTTCACTGACTCGCGATGTTACCGAGCGGCGGCGGATGGAGCGACAACTGGCCCAGGCTCAACGGATGGAAGCCATCGGGCGGCTGGCCGGCGGGGTGGCTCACGACTTCAACAACATTCTGACTGCGATCGTTGCATCGGCTGAGACTGCCCGCATGGCCTTGCCGGCGGATCACCCGGCGGTGGAGGAATCGGCGGAGATTCTGCGAGCCTCCGTGCGGGCCAGCGATCTGACCCGGCAGCTGCTGGCCTTCGCCCGACGCTCGGTCGTCACTCCCACCCGAGTCGATGTCAGCGAAGTTGGGTTTGAGTCGGTGCGCATGCTGCAACGAATCATCGGGGAGGATATTCGGCTGGTTGCCTCTCTGGCTCCGGGGTTGCCGCCGGTACTGATCGATCCGACTCAGCTGCAGCAGGTGCTGCTCAATCTGGCGGTCAACGCCCGCGATGCGATGCCCAATGGCGGTACCTTGAGCATCACCACCCAGGCCGATGCCGGAGGCGTCGCCATCGAGGTACGAGACACCGGAATCGGGATCCGCTCGGATGACCAACCTTTCATCTTCGAGCCGTTCTTCACTACCAAGGAAGCGGGGAAGGGTACCGGGCTTGGCCTGGCGACGGTCTACGGCATCGTGCAACAGGCGGGGGGAAGGATCGCGGTGGAGAGTTCGCCCGGGATGGGTGCGAAGTTCATGGTTTGGCTGCCGGTCAACGAGGGGGCCGGCCCCCGCCCGGTGGCTCCACCAGTCGCCTCCGGGGCCCTGCGTAGCGCCCAGCCGGGCGAGCGGGTCCTGCTCGCGGAGGATGATCCCCAGGTCAGAAACATCACCCGGAAGATGCTGGTGGCACTGGGATACCAGGTGCTCACCGCAGTCGACGGCGCTGATGCCCTGCGCATCGCCGGGGGTGAGGATCAGCCGGTCGATCTGCTGGTGACCGATGTGGTCATGCCCCATCTATCTGGGGTAGACTTGGCCCGCGCGCTGGGCCAGCGTTGGAACGGTCTCAAAGTGTTGTATCTCTCGGGATATCCCGAGGATTATTCGGCCCTCGCTCGAGCGCTGGAGAGCGGGGCGGTGCTGCTGCCCAAGCCGTACACTCCGGCGGACCTCGCCGCCGCGGTACGGCGGGCGATGGATTCCTCGGTCGGTTCCGACTACTCCACCTAGTCACACGAGAAACTATGCCTACCTGGCACCGGCTTGGCTCACGGGAAGAGCTCCTTGCTCAACTCCCACTCGCGCTCAAGCTGGATCGACAGCAGATCGCAGTGTTCCTGCACGAAGGTCGTTTCCGGGCTATCGGGAGCCGCTGCAATCACCGGGGCGGGCCGCTCAACGAAGGGCGGGTCCGGGGGGAGTACGTCATGTGTCCCTGGCACGCGTGGGAATACAGTGTCATCACCGGCAAGGGCCCGCCTGGCTACGAAGCGGAACAGGTCCCGGTCTTCGCCATTGAGGAGCGGCCCGACGGCGTCTATGTGGATAGCGACCCGGTCTCCGGCCGGAAGCTGATCAAACACGAGCCTCATCCGCTGACGCTTTCGGTTCACCGTCCGGCCGGCAGTCCGCCTCGAGTGCTGGGCCTCTCAACCACGGCGATGGACCCGGACAACCCCAGGGTTTCCACTTCGGAGTTGTTGCTGGAGTCGGCCCTCTCCCATGCCGGCGGCAAGTTGGGCGCTGAGACTCGACTGATCCGGCTGCGCGACCTGGCCTTTCGGCCCTGCGAGGGGAACTACTCCAAGGCGGCCCACGCCTGTACCTGGCCCTGTGCCATCACCGAGCGGGATCCCAATGACCAGCTGACGGCGGTGTATGAAGGTCTGGTGCAGTGGTGCGACGTGATCCTCATCGCCACACCGATCCGGTGGGGCGCGGCGGCTTCACTCTACCACCGGATGGCCGAGCGGCTCAACTGTATTCAGAATCAGATCACCATTCACAATCGGGCCCTGATTCATCGTAAGGTCGCCGGGTTCATCATCACCGGAGGGCAGGACAACGTGCAGGCGGTGGCCGGGCAGATGCTCACCTTCTGGTCGGAGCTGGGATTCGTCTTTCCCCAGTTTCCCTTCATCGCCCATTCCCGTGGCTGGGATGCCGAAGACATGGAAACCAACGTCAGAACGGTGCAGACCAGCGAGGCATTGCGAGGGGCGGCGATGGAGTTGGCCGAGCGGGCGGTCGACTTCTGCCGAGTGTTGCACCAGCATCAGGCCGAGCTGGAAAAGCCCATGGAAAAGGCGGGAAGAAAGGCCCAGCGGACTGCGGGAACCATCCAGCCGGAAATGGAAGTGGAAAGCTAGCTAGGGAACCGAGACGTAGCCCGAGGGCCTGGGGCCGCTCGTGGCTCGGCGCAATACCGCGAGCGCGGTGGTGCGGAGCGAGAGGTCAGGCTGATCATGGCGGCTCAGCTGGGAACGGAGTCGTTCATACTGCTGTCCGCTGGCCTGGTCGTCGAACTGGATCCGCCCGTCGACTTCGCGATAGCCGTGAGGTTGTTCCTCCAGCAGGTCGTAGAGCGCTTCCAGCTGGTTCAGCAGCGAATCGGCCCGGGCCACGTCGAGAGGCGATTCGCTGGCCGAAGGATAGACCTTCCATTCCTGCTGATCGATCTTGGACCAGAAGCCCGATTTCACCAGCATGGCGGCGGTGTCGCGGTAGGCGTCCTGGGTACGGCGCTGGACCGCGCGATAGTTAGCGATCATGGTCCGGAGCGTCACCAGCAGGTCCCGGGTGTGACGCACACTGTCGGCCGACAGCAGCCGGCCACGGGTTAACAGTCCTTTGGCCCCGAGAGCCTCGGCGCTGTCACTGAGGCGGCGGCCGGCGGCCTCCAGCGCAAAGGTCAGATGAGAGTTGAGATTCATGGGTGCCAGCCGCATCGCTGCGACACTCGAGGGCACCGGCAGCCGAGTGTCAGCCACCGGTACCGTCGTGGTAGCGGCGAGTGAAGTGACCTCTTCGGCAACCTCGTGCAACGGCCGCTTGCCCCCGATCGCAACCCAAAGGCTGATCGCGAGTGCCAGGGCGGCGACCCCCGCTATTGCGGGGAGCAGCCAGGCCGGCCGCTTCTTGGCCTGGAGTTCGGCGGCGCTCAGCGAAAACATCTGATAAATCTGGAACGTGCCGGAGGCCCTTTCGAGTTGAATCTCGGGAATCACCGGCGCCGCTCCACTGGGTGGAGGCACCAGATCGATCCCCGGTCCGAAGTTGGCCGCTCGAGCCAAGGCGGCCTGATACTCGGGATGCGCATCAATCGCTCGCCAGCCCTGGGAGGGCGAATCGAAGAACCGGGCAGAGGCGGTGACTGTGCCGCTGCTGATTCCCAATGCCAATTCGTCGACCGTGCGGTACACGGCCTCCTCCCCAGACCCGAGCAGAATGCGCATCATGAGCAAGAGTATAGCGCGCGGAGGGTGCGACGGGGAGGAGTCTAGCGGGCCGGCGGAGGACGATCGCCGCCAAATCCCCGAAGCAAACGCGGCATGGTGACCCGATCGGCTGCTTCGGCCGGGTCGCCCAGACTGTTCAGAGTCTGAACGATTTGTCTCCGAATGTCGGTGTAGGCCTGGGCCGCTCGGCTATTCCGGAAGGAAAGTGTATTGTCTCGATACTTCACTTCCCCTTCCTGACTCACCAGAATTGCAAACAGGCTGTCGACATCGGCCAAAAGGGAGCGGGAGGCCTCAGAGACTTCGAAAGGATCCCGAATAGATCCTTTACCTACGGGTTCACCGGCCCGGTCCGTCTGCTCCAGCATGACTTCCCGACCTCGGTAAACCCGGAGGATGTTGCCCGCGGCAGAAACCATCCGCCGAGTGGCCCGGATACTGTCGGGCGAACCAAACCGATAGGGGGCGAAGACCCGCCGGAAATCCACGTAGGTCAGACCCTCGTCCATTTCGGCCCGGGCATCGGCGTACGCCTCGTAATACGAAGGCATCTTGTTGACCGAGGTGCCCAGCCGGGAGACGGTCCGGGGACCCGGTGGGGGGGTCGGGGACGGAGCCGGAGTCGACTTGCTGGCTGGTGTCAGTGGTTTTGAGGGTGCAGGGTAAACCACTGCCACTGTGTCGGGACGGGCCACCCGGGAGCTGGAGGGTGCGGGCTTTTCTGCTGCCGGTTTCGTGGGTGTGGAAGTGGGCGCAGCTGGCACGCTGTCGACCACCGCAACCGGAGACGGCCTCATCCCCTCGGTTTCCGGCGGAACGGCACTGGCCGGCGACTTGGGGGTAGATGGCCGGGTGAAGAGGACCGCCGCAATGCCCGCCGCGATCACCAGACCAGTGACACCCAGCGCGATCGGAATGACCGGCGCCCTGGGGCGTTCGACCCCCGGAGGAAGGACCGCTTCGATGTCCGCTGGTGACATCGGTTCCGAAGCCGGGGTACCAGGCTCCAGAGTGATGATCTCGGGTTCGGGCGCGAGGTCCGGGAACGGATCTGCCCCCGGGACAGTCGGGGCAAGCTCCAGCTTGCCAGAAGGCGGCTCTGCTTTGAGTGCCGGCGGCTCCGGCTCCTTTGCCTCCGGCTTGGGCGGCTCTGGCTCCGGTTGGGCCGGGATGAGGTCAATGCGGGCCATCGGGACAGTCGGAGCCGCCGGTGGTGGCGGTGGCGCCCCTGCCGGAGCAACGACCTCGAATTGGATCGCGGGCTGGGACTTCTTGGTCGGTGCCCGGACTGGCGCGGCGGGCGTCTCAGGCTGACTGCCTGCGACTGCCGCCTCGTGAAGCTCCTTGGTTTGTTGGGCCTGAAGGGCTCGCCGTTTGGCAGTTATGACAGCCCGATAGTCTGGATGGGTATTGATGGGCAGCCAACGATTCCCCGCCTTGTGGAAAACTTCGGCGGTCGGGCTGATCATTCCAGAGGTGACTGCTGCGGCCAGCTCCTCGACTGTCTTGTAGACAGCCTCCTCGCCAGACTGCAGCCGGATCCGGTACATGGGCCCTCGCCCAACAGGAGTTCAACTAAATATCCAACTTCACATTGCATGCCCCGGCCCGCCAACGCAGTGGGGAGTCGCACATCTCCCATGCACTTTGGCAGCCAGAGCTAGAATGTACTTTATATACAGTACTGTATAGCGCTATACGACAACAATATACGTTAACCTGCCATCTCAAGTATCACGTGAATAGCGTGTCGAGTTAACTCACTGCCACGGCGCGAGATGTGACCCTTCTCGCCGGGCATTTCTCCCCCCACGTCGGAAGAATCCCTCAGAGGAGCCGAGCATGAAAGCATCGAGGTCTGAGAAAGAGCCAGGAATATCCCGTCGAGGCTTTCTCGCGGCTGCCGGCGCCGTCGCGGTCACATCTACCTCCGGTTCGACCATAGGCCGACCAGCAGCTCGTCACTTTTCAACACAGCCGTCCCGTCCCGCTGCGGCCCCATTCGACCTCGATGAACTGACCATCGCCGACCTTCAGAAAGGCCTGTCAGAAGGGCGGTGGACCGCCGCAGATCTGGTGGCCAAGTACCAGGCCCGAATCGCGGAGTTGGACCGGACCGGGCCAACCCTCCGGCACGTCCTCGAGGTCAATCCCGCGGCGGCCGAGATCGCCGATGGGCTCGATCAGGAGCGGAAGGCTGGTAAGGTACGCGGCCCGCTGCACGGTATTCCCATTCTGCTCAAAGACAACATCGATACCGGCGACAAGATGGCGACATCGGCCGGGTCGCTGGCCTTGGAAGGCTCCACCGCGCCAAGCGACTCCGGGGTGGCCGCCCGGCTTCGGGCGGCCGGTGCCATCCTGCTCGGCAAGACCAGTATGAGTGAGTGGGCCAACTTCCGCTCGACTCATTCTTCCTCCGGCTGGTGCAGCCGGGGAGGTCAAGGCAAAAACCCCTATGTGCTGGATCGCAGTCCCTGCGGGTCCAGCAGTGGTACCGGCGGGGCCATCGCCGCGAACTACGCGGCAGCCGGGATCGGCTCCGAGACGGACGGATCGATCACCTGCCCCTCATCCGTTTCTGCCCTGGTCGGGATCAAACCGACCGTCGGACTGGTGAGCCGGAGTGGCATCATCCCGATCTCCCACACCCAGGATACGGCTGGACCGATGGCCCGGACAGTGGCCGACGCCGTCGCAGTGCTTTCCGCGATCGCCGGAATCGATCCCACCGATTCGGCTACCTCCTCCGCGACCGGTCATTTCGAAGAGGGTTTCCTGCGATATCTCAATCCCGATGGGCTCCGGGGCGCCCGGCTGGGTGTCACCCGGAAGCGATTCACCGGCTACCACGATGGTACCGACAAGATTTTCGCCGAAGCGCTCGATACGATGCGCCAGCTCGGCGCTATTATCGTCGACCCGGCCGACCTCCCCAACGCCGGCGAATACGATGACGCGGAATTTCAGGTTTTGCTGTACGAGTTCAAGGCCGACCTCAATGCCTATTTGGCGGCCAGGGGGGCTTCGGTCAAGTCGCTCAAGGACGTCATCATCTTCAACGAACGGGAGCGCAGCCGGGTGATGCCGTTCTTCGATCAGGAGCTGATGCATCAGGCCGAAGCGAAAGGGCCGCTCAGCGAGCCGGCGTACAAGGCGGCTCTCGCCAAGTGCAGACTCTTGAGCCGCACCAAGGGGATTGATGCGATCATGAAAAAGCATCAGCTGGACGCGCTGGTTGCCCCGACCGGGAATCCGGCCTGGCCCATCGATCTGGTGAACGGGGATCATTTCACCGGATCGGTTACCACACCGGCCGCCGTCGCCGGGTATCCTCACATTACCGTCCCGGCCGGCTACGACCATGGGCTGCCGGTAGGATTGTCCTTCTTCGGCGCGGCCTGGAGTGAACCAACCTTGATTCGTCTGGCCTACTCCTATGAGCAGGCGACCCGGCATCGTCGGCCCCCGGCGTTCCTGCCCACCATCGAAATGGGCGAAGGGATGGAAGGGTCCGTGGGGGGGCGCGGTTGATCGGCAGAATCCTGATGGGGGCCGCGTTGCTCGGAAGCGTCGCGAGCAACGCGATGGCCCAGAGCGATACCAGTGGTATCAAGCCGTATCGCCGAAAGATCACGGTAATCCCCTATGTGACCTACACGCCCCAGACCAAGGTGCAGTTTGGGGTGGCCGGTGGGGTCCAGTTCAAGTGGCCTGGTGCGGCCCTGGATACCACCACCAGACCGTCGTATCTCGCGGTCAATCTCGCCTACACCACCAAGAGCCAGTGGCTGACCTACCTGGAGAACAGCCTCTACACCCCGGGGAACCGATGGTGGCTCTGGAGCCGGTTCAGTGCCGGGTACTTCCCGCTGGTCTACTACGGTGTTGGACCCTTTACCACCAAGGCCGACACCAACCTGATGAAGCACCGGTTTCTCATCATCGAAGCAAAGGCGTTGCGAAAGCTGAAGGGAGAGTTCTCGGCCGGGCTGCACTACCGGTTGGAGTCTTTCTTCGATCTGTCCTGGCAATTCCCGTCGCGGATCGCGGCCGATCTCCCGGGCGGCAACGGTGGGCATAGCTCTGGTTTGGGAGTGACAGCGCAGTTCGATACTCGAAACAGCACGGCCACGCCCACCCGGGGCCATTTCCTGGTGCTTGACTATCTGCACCAGGCCAGCTGGCTGGGCAGCGATTTCGACTATGACCAGGTGGCGATCGATGGGCGACTCTACCTGCCAGTCCGCCATAGGCGGGATGTGGTGGCCCTCAACCTCTATGGCGAATGGAATGGACCGGAGGTGCCGATTCAATCGATGGCCCGCCTCTCGGACTTCAGCACCGCGTTCCTGGCCCGGGGGGTGTACCTCGGGCGTTTCCGGGACCGCAATGAAATGGTAGCCCAGATTGATTATCGGGGGCACCTTAAGGGGCGCTTCGGCTATGTAGTGTTTGGGTCGGCCGGCAGCGTGTACGGAACTGGGGGTACCAACCTCTTCGATAAGCTGAAATACACCTATGGAGCCGGGCTTCGGTTCAACGTGAATCCGGCAGATCCGCTGAATCTTCGGGTCGATTACACCCTAACCAGCTTTCATGAGTCTGGTTTGAGTATCGGGGCTACTGAGGCGTGGTAACGCCATCTTGCGCAGTTGGAGGTAAATCTTAACATTTCCCTTACCCTCCTGCTCGGCCGGCTAACAATGCCCAACAAGATGAACCTGAACTCCTGGATTGCACCCCTGCTGGCAGTTGTGGCCGCGTGCAACAGCAACGATCCCAGCCCGCCGCCCGAACCGCCGGTGATATCCCTCCAGCCGTCCACCCAGTGGAGCGGTGGTGAGATCGAAGTGAAGTCGGGAGCGTTTGTGTCCCCGGATCTTCCGGTGCTGGTGGCCGGAGCCGAGACACTCGCGGTGCGGCGGGTCTCTGATTCGGTGGTAGCAGCGACGGTACCTCTGGGCGGTTCAGGCACGGTTGCGATTGAACTGGCGGTGGGAAAGAAGCGCTATCCTGCGGGAGATGTGGACCGAGTTGGCTTCCGCAGCTTCACAAATGTCAATCCCCTTTTCGGCACCGAGACGCAACTGACCTACGACGGAACCACCCCAATCGTCGTAGGGGGCAGCTATACCGGAACCAATAGTCCCCCGGTACAGTCGCTCAATCTCGGGACCATGCAGGTCACCGGGTACCCAGGCATTCGCGCGGTATCTCCATATGGCTTGGGACCCACCAACCACCCGAACGAGTTTGTGGTGGTGGATAGCGTGTTCCAACCATCACTCTGGCGTCTGTGGCCCACGCTGGAGCTGATCGATACCATGCCCTCGACGGTCAGGGTTGGAGCGGTCCGGCAGACCAGTCGGGTCAGCGACTCGGTGTGGATCCGCACCAGCCACCACGAGACCTACTCCTACCGTGGGACTGATGCGGTGCAGGCGGTCCGGACGATTACCATGGAATCGCCCTGGGCCATCGTGATCTCACCCCGGGGCGACCGTGTGGCCTTGTCTCTTTCGTCGGCCATGATGGGGGTGCCGGTCTACAATGCCTTGACCGGCGACACCGTGTTCACCCTCGGTCCTCAGTTCAGAACTTCATACGGTGGAGCCGGCTTTTCGCCGGATGGGGATCGGATCTACTTCCTGGGTGGACCTGTCGGGGGAGACTTCGGGGATTCCCTCATCAGCGTTAACGCGACCACCGGTCAGGTCCTGGCATCGGCGAAAGTGCCGCCGATCGGCCTGCCATTCAGATTTGCTACCGACCCGGCAAAGCCACTTGAGTATGTCGAGGTAATTGAAGGGAACCAGGGTCATCCGACCATCCTGATCTATGACCAGAACCTGAAGCTGCTGGGCCGTCTTCCGCCCCCAGCTGAACCCGCCTCTATCACCTGTGGAGCGACCTGCCCGCAGGGCCTGATCGCGGTGGATCGGGGACGGAATGTTCTCCACGTCTTCTGGAATGGTGCAGGGGCGGAGAACTACATCTGGACCTTCGATCTCCTTCCCTAAGCTGGCCCGGTAGACGTGGGGTGGCATCCAAGTGAAGTCGGGGGGTAAATTGAAGCGGTAAGCCGCTCACCCCGATGGAGATACGATGTCACTCCAGCTGGACCCAGGCCGTCTGAAGGATCCCAAGCTCCGGCCGGTGGCCGAGAAGGTTCTCGCCAATCACCGGCTCGACCGGGACGACGCGCGGGCCCTCTACGCCACCAGCGATCTGATCGGCCTCGGCCTGCTGGCCGACCACGCCAATCAGCGCCGCAACGGCGACCGGGTCTACTTCTCCGCCAATCAGCACATCAATCCCACCAACGTCTGCATCCTGCGGAACACCTGCGTGTTCTGTTCCTTTGCGCGGATGCCGAAGGAGGATGGGAACTACACCCGCTCACTGGACGAGGTGTATCACGAGGCCGAGGCCGCCAAATCAGGGCCGACCCGGGAATTTCACATCGTCGGCGGACTGCATCCCAAACTTCCGCTGTCGTACTACACCGACATGATCCGGGGGCTCAAGGAGCGCTACCCCCACATCCACATCAAGGCGCTGACCGCAGTCGAGATCGCTCATCTGGCCCGGATCGAGAAAAGCTCGGTTGCCGACGTGCTCATCCGGCTCAAGGAAGCTGGGCTGACCAGTCTCCCCGGCGGGGGCGCCGAGGTCTTCAGCACCGCGGTCCGCGCGACCATCGCCGAGCGGAAGCTCACCGGAGACGAGTGGCTCGCGGTGCACCGCGAGGCCCACAAGCTTGGCATCCCCAGCAACTGCACCATGCTCTATGGTCACGTAGAGACCGCCGACGACCGGATCGAGCATCTGAGCTCATTGCGATCGCTGCAGGATGAGACCAACGGCTTCCTGACCTACATCCCCCTGGCGTATCACCCCGACCATAACGAACTGGGTGAAGAGCTCGGTCGAGTCGGCACCGCAACCACCGGCTACGAAGATCTCAAGAACATCGCCGTGGGACGGCTCTATCTCGACAACATCCCCCACGTCAAGACCCACTGGCCGATGGTGACCCCGTTCCTCTCGCAGATCGCGCTCAGCTTTGGGTGTGACGATGTCGAAGGGACCGTAGTGTACGAGCGGATCTACCATGAGGCCGGAGCCCGGACCCAGATGCACATGCACTACCTGGATCTGGTGGAACTGATCCGGGGGGCGGGGAAGCGGCCGGTGGAACGGAACAGTCTTTACGAGAGCGTGCGGGAATCCTTTGACGGCATGGAACCGGATCCCGATCTGGGGCCCGGCGCCGCAGCTCCGGCAGTACACGCCGCATGAGACTCGGCCGGCTTCCCTGGATCAACTGCTATCCGGTCTATGGTGCCATCGACCGGGGGCTGGTGAAGGTCGACGCCGACCTGGTAAGCGGCACCGCTTCGGATCTCAACGACCTGCTGGCCGCCGGTGAACTCGATCTCAGTGTGATCTCGGCGGTCGAGTACGCCCGGGACGCGGCCGCGTATCACCTGCTGCCCGAACTGGCCATCAGCTGCGATGGACCGGTCCACAGCGTTATGCTCTTCTCCCGGAAGCCGGTGGAGCAACTGCAGAACGCCACCGTCCTGCGGACCTCTTCTTCCCGCACTTCGATTCTCCTGCTGGAGTTGCTGTTCCGCCATCGCTGGAAGGTGGCGCCGCGGTACGCGACGGTCCGGGCCGAGCCCTCCGACCTTGATGCCCTGGCCAACTACCCTCACGATGCCGTGCTGGTGATCGGCGACTCAGCACTCTTGCTGGCGGCCAGGAAGGACTACCCGGTGCAGGTGGATCTGGGAACGGCCTGGAAGGAATGGACCGGGCTGCCGTTCGTCTTCGCGGTCTGGGCTGCTCGCCGGTCGGCTGAGGTACAACGAGTTCGCACCGTCCACTCCCAGCTGCTCGAGGCCCGCGAGTGGGGTCTCAGGAATCTCGATCTGCTGGCCGACCAGGCTTGGGCTACGACCGGGATCGATCGGCAGGTGTGCCGCTCCTATCTGGGTGATCTGGACTACGGCTTTTCTTACCGGCATTTGGCTGGTCTTACTGACTTCTTCCGCCGGCTGACCCAGGATGGGCTGGTACCGGATGGAAGCCTGAGCTTCATCAGCGCAGCGTGACCATGGATACGATTGATCGCTCCTCCGGCGAATTTCGGGATTATCTGGACCTCTACCAGCACGCCAGCCTGCTCGAGCTGGGTGAGTTGGCCGACAAGGTCCGCTGGAAGCATCATCCCGACCCCCGGGTCACCTATATCATCGATCGCAACATCAACTACACCAATGTGTGTGTGGCCGATTGCGGGTTCTGCGCCTTCTACCGGCGACCCAAGCATGGTGAAGGGTATGTGCTCTCGTTCGAGCAGATCGGCAGAAAGATCGACGAGTGCAAGGCGGTCGGCGGAGTGCAGATTCTGTTTCAGGGCGGGCACAATCCCTACATCCCGTTCGAGTGGTATCTCGACCTGATGCGTTACATCAAGGCGAACCACCCGATCCACATTCACGGCTTCTCGCCGTCAGAAGTGGTGTTCTTCTCCGAGCGATTCCGGCTCAGTATCGGTGAGGTGATCCGGCAACTGCGGGACGCCGGACTCGACAGCATCCCCGGCGGTGGAGGGGAGATCCTGGTCGACCGGATTCGTCAGCGGGTGGCGCCCAAGAAGGCCCAAACCGAGGAGTGGCTGGGAGTCCAGGAGGAAGCCCATCGTCAGGGCATGAAGACCTCGGTGACCATGATGTACGGCCTGGGCGAGACTGACGAGGACCGGATCGAGCATCTCTTCCGGGTGCGGGAGGTACAGCGCCGTACCGGCGGGTTCACGGCGTTCATCTGCTGGCCGTTGCAGCCGGAGGGGACGCCGGAGATGTCGCACTACAAGAAGACCGACGCAGTCAGTTATCTCCGGACTCTGGCGATCAGTCGAATCATCCTTGAGAACGTTCCCAACATGCAGTCCTCCTGGGTGACCATGGGCCACAAGGTGGGGCAGGTGGCTCTCCGCTTCGGCGCCAACGACTATGGCAGCCTGATGATGGAAGAGAATGTGGTGTCCGCCGCGGGAACCACCTATCGCACGACCCTGGCCGAGATCGAGCGAATCATCAAGGATGCCGGGCTCACTCCGACCCGGCGGCGCCAGGACTACTCGATCATCGAGGAGCCGGCCACGGTGGCCGCCTGAGCCGCCCGGCCATGATCCGGACCGGCATCGGCTATGACTCCCACCGTCTGGTTCCCGATCGTCCGCTGATCCTTGGCGGCCAGCGGATTCCCTTCGACCGGGGTCTGGCCGGCCACTCCGATGCCGATGCGGTGGCTCACGCCCTCACCGATGCCTTGCTGGGTGCGGCGGCGCTGGGTGATATCGGCCAGCACTTTCCCGATACCGATCCTCGCTTCAAAGGCGCCGATTCCATCGGCCTGCTCCGGCACACGGTGTCGCTCCTGAGAGACAAGGGATTCTCAGCCCAGCAGGCCGATATCACCGTGATCCTCGAGAAGCCCAAGCTGGGACCGTTCTTCCCCGCCATGGCTGAGACGCTCTCGGCTGCCACCGGAATTCCGGTGACGGCACTGGGGCTCAAGGCCAAGACCAACGAGGGGATGGGATTCATCGGACGGGGCGAAGGCATCGCAGTGATCGCGATAGCGACGGTCAGTAGTTCGTGATGGAACGCTTTGTTGCCTGGCTGCTGGAACTCTCCTCCGGAACCATCTACGCAGTCATTGGCCTGACCACTCTGGTGGAGAATGTCTTTCCACCGACTCCCTCAGATCTGGCCGTGGCGCTGGGTGGCTTTCTCAGCCAGCATCAGCGGGTTTCTCCCTTCGGTGTGTGGCTGGTTGCCTGTATCGCCAATCTGACCGGCACCGTGGTGGTCTATTTCCTGGCCCGGCGGTATGGACCTCAGTTTCGCGCCAGCCGGGTGGGTACCCGGCTACTCCCACCCGATGCGATCGTGGCGCTGGAACGGGAGTATCTCCGTTTCGGAATCGTGGGAATCTTCCTGGGCAGGCTACTTCCGGGGTTCCGCTCGGTGGTGGCGCCGTTTGCCGGTCTGGTCAGTCTTCCCGCCGGGCGTGCCCTCATTCCCATTACCATCGCGACCGTGGTCTGGTACGCGATCCTGGCCTGGGTCGGGGCGAGACTGGGTGCGGAGTGGGAGTCGATCAGCCGTTTCCTCGGCCAGTTGAATCGGACCCTGGGCATTCTGGCGGTGCTCGCGGCGGTGGCGATCGCAGTGATCGTGATCCGAAGGAGAAAAACCAAGCCGGTCCGGCGGGACCTGCTGCTGCGTTCGGTCCACCGGGCTCTGGAGGCATTCTCCCACGATGCCCGGGTCGAGGAGTCGCAGGGTTCGGCCTCGGCCGGGGCGGCCACGCTCCTTTACGAAATGGCCCGGGCCGATCGCGATATCACCGACCGTGAACGAGACCTGATCACCACCTATCTCAAGGATCAGTGGCAGGCCAAGGCCAGTTCCCCCACCCAATCCGATCCTTCCTTGCCGCTCCCGGTGGCGGCCCACACCGCCGAGATGGCGTCGCATGTCGCCGAACGTTACGAGCACGACCGCCGGCTGGGGTTGCTCAACCGGCTGTACTGCATCGCGATCCGGGATGGAGCGCTGGAACGACACGAACAGCGGCTGCTGCTCCGGGCAACCGCCTTGTTAGGGCTGACGGAACAGGATCTCGAAGAAGTACGCCGGCGGAACCCGCCGGGAGCATGATGTGACCACCGCGGCAGCCCGGGAAGCGCTGGAGCGGGCCTTCCTGCTGGAGCTGTTCCAGGACTTCCTCGGTCTCGAGGCCGGTCACAGCCGCAACACCATCGAGAGCTACCTGCGTGATCTGCGTCGCTTTGTAGCCTTTGCCGGGGAGAAGGGGGCCAGTTCTCCCGGCGCCGTAACCCGCAAGCTGCTCCGAGAATTCGTCTTTGCACTGAAAGATCTGGGACTCTCGGCCGCGACCATCCGGCGCAGTGTCAGTGCGGTTCGGACCTACTACGGATTCCTTCTGGCTGAGGGACGGGTGGACACCGATCCCAGCGACCGGCTGGAGATGCCGCGCCGGGGGCGCAAGCTGCCGGATACGCTCTCGGTCACTGAGATCGAATCGATGCTGGCGGCGCCCCGGGCGGACGAGCCCCTGGCCTGGCGCGATCGGGCTCTCCTCGAGCTGGCCTACGGCGCCGGGCTACGAGTATCTGAACTGGTTGGACTGAAGCTCTCCGACCTGCTCCTCACGGAAGGGCTGGTCCGGGTATTCGGCAAGGGCTCCAAGGAGCGCCTGGTGCCGATCGGACGAAAAGTCATCGGAACCGTGTCGGTCTACCTCCATCAGGTTCGGCCCGAGCTGGATCGGGGAAAGACCAAAGATCGGGTCTTGCTGAATGGCCGGGGACAGCCACTTTCCCGGGTCGGCGCCTGGGGTGTAGTGAAGCGCCGAGCCAGGGAAGCGGGCATCAAGAAGCGGGTTACTACTCACACACTGCGCCATAGTTTCGCCACTCACCTGCTGGAAGGTGGGGCCGATCTCCGGGCGGTGCAGGAGATGCTGGGGCATGCCGATCTGTCGACAACCCAGATCTACACTCACGTCGATCGCGAGTATCTCCGGTCAGTTCATCGTCAGTACCATCCGCGAGGCTAGCCTGCGGCGCAGCCTGGCGCCGCTCCTGTTGGCGGCCGCGTGTGCCAAGTACAGCCCCGCACCAGTCTCCCCGTCCGGCGAGTTGGAACGCTACAACGATCGCTCGCTGAGTGATTCTGGACTGGCGGCCTGGTTCGACTCGCTGGGACAAGTTCGGCCCTCGGGACCTTGGACCGCCCGGCAGCTGGCTATCGCCGCAGTCTGGCTTCGGACCGAACGCGAGGTGAGGCTGGCCCAGATCCACGCCGCCGATGCAGCGGTAATCAGTGCCGGAGGCCGCCCTCAGCCGGGTGTATCGACCGATCTGGAGTACGCCTTTTCCGATCCCCAGGCATCGTCCCGCTGGGGAATGGCCCTGGCTGGGCTGTTCACCATCGAGTTGGGTGGAAAGCGCGGCGCCAGAATCGGCCGAGCCCGGGCCGAAGCCATGGCGGTTCGCGCCGGCGCGGCCGAGACCGAGTGGGAGCAGGTGGGGCAGGTTTACTCGGCGATTGCCCAGTGGGCCCAGGCCCGTCAGCTCGTTGTGGTCGCTCGGGAGGAACGGGCCGGTCTCGACTCAGTGGTCCGGCTGACTGAGGCCCGCTTTGAGGGCGGCACCCTGACGCGTCTGGACCTCGCACGCTCCACCGCCGATCAACGGACCGCCATCGCAGCCGAGCAGTCGGCCGAGCGCGAGGAGGTGTCGGCCCGGGCCGCGGTGCTTCAGGCCATCGGCCTGCCGGCGAACTCCAGGGTGGATATCGCCGATCTGGGCGACCAGACCTGCGCCGCCGATTCTCGCGAAGCGCTGCAGCAGAGTGCCCTGGAGCGCCGCTGGTCGATCCGCCGGTCCGCGGCGGAGTACCAGGTAGCCGAGGGTCAACTCCGCCTCGAAGTCGCCACTGCAGCGCCCGACCTGGCGCTGGGACCGGGGATCTTCTTCGATCAAGGCACCGGCAAGTTCACCCTTGGGCTCGGCTTCCCCACTCTTGCGCTCAATCGAAATCGCGGACCCATTGGAGCAGCCGAGGCGCAACGCAGCGTGGCCGGAGCGAGGCTCATCCAGGCCCAGGAGGTAGTTCTGAGCCAGGTCGACGCCGCCATGGCTGCCTGCGGGGTGGCCCGGCAGCAGGTGAGCGCCTCCGACAGCCTGGCTCGCGAGGTTGAAGCACGGTTTGCCCTGGTTCAGGCGGCGTATGACCGGGGCGAGACTGGCCGGCTGGAGGTAACAATGGCGCGGCAGGAACTGGTGCGCAGCAGGCGATTCAAGCTGGACGCCCGGATGCGGGAAACCACTGCGGCACTGCAACTCGAATACGTGCTAGGCGCCTATGGAACCCGGGCCGACGGCGAGTGGCCTCGGGTCACCGACTACCACTGAGACGCTGCCACCCTCATGAATGCTCGATTGATACTTGGACTGATTCTTTCCGGAGCGACGTTGGGCTGCTCGCCGAAGCAGGCCGGCAAGGTCCAGGAGGATGAATCAGCCCAGAGTACACCCGAGCCGAGCCACGTCACCGAAAAAGACGGGGAGGTGGGAATCACGCTGGACTCCGCTACGGTGGCGCGGATCCAGCTCAAGAGTGAAGCACTCAAAGGATTGAACCAGAGCGAAGAGACCGAGCTTCCAGCCGTCATCGCGGTCGATCCGGAGGCCACCTCAACCATTCGAGCGGGTGTGGCCGGGCGACTCTCACCTATCGCAGGTGTCAGCTGGCCCCGGTTCGGAGCTCGCCTGGAAGCGGGCGATTCACTGGCCATCATCGCCGATGCCCGCCCGGTGACTGTCCCCCGAAACGGCAGCGTTTCACGAGTCCTGGCCCAGCCCGGTGAGCTGGTCCAAGCCGGGCAGGAGCTGATCGAACTCACTTCCTACGACGCCCCGCTGGTTCAAGTGGCCTGGAACTCGACCCGGGGCGAACCGCCACGGGAGATGAGTTTCTCGGCAGGAGAACACGCCGCGAGAGTGCGCGGAGTATTGTCAGGCCCGGCTGGGGAGGCCGACCCCGTGACCCGGAATCCAGCCTGGCTCTACCGGGTGACCGGCGGGTGGAAAGGCATGCGACCGGGCGCCAGTGTTACCGCCTTTGTCGCTGACGGACGAGGGGTGCGCCGCGGGGTGCTGATCCCCTCCGCGGCAGTAGTCCAGTGGGACGCGCTGGCCTGGGCCTATCACGAGGAAGAGACCGGACGGTACGTAAGAGTGCGGGTTCCCACCGATCATCCGGTCCCCGGTGGGTGGCTGGTGACCGAGCCGTTCAAACCGGGCGATCGAGTGGTAGTCAGCGGCGCGGGCCAGCTCCTCTCCGAGGAGTTCCGGGCCCGCATCGTGGTGGGCGAGGAGGTCGGAGAGTGAGGCGGGCGCTCCAGGGCTGAGGGCGCCTCTTTATGCTCACATCGATCGTCCGCTTTGCGGTTCGCCGCCCCGGAATCGTTGCCGGCCTGGGACTCACCCTGATCATCTACGGGTTATCGATCGTCGCCCGGGCCAAGCTGGATGTATTCCCCGAGTTTGCCCCTCCCCAAGTCTCGATTCAGACCGAAGCACCGGGTTTCTCACCCGAACAGGTCGAGATCCTGGTCACCAAGCCGATCGAAGACGCGGTCAACGGAGTCAACGGACTGGCCACCCTCCGCTCGCAATCGATTCAAGGTCTCTCGGTCATTACCGCGGTGCTGCAGGAAGGCGTCGACCTTCGGCAGGCCCGTCAGCTCATCGCCGAACGGCTGGCCGAGATTCCCGGCCGCTTGCCCGCGTCGGTAGAGCCGCCCATTCTCACCCCCCTGACTTCCTCGTCCAGCACCGTGCTGATGCTGGGGATCACCTCGACCGAGCGGACCGCGATGGACCAGCGTTCGTTCGTCGACTGGGTGCTCAAACCCCGGTTGCTGGCCACACCGGGTGTTTCCAAAGTGGCGGTGTTTGGTGGAGAGGTCCGTCAGCTGCAGGTCCAGGTGCTTCCCCAGCGATTGCAACGATACGGTCTTGGACTGGGGGAAGTAGTCGACGCCGCCAGCCGAGCCACCGGACTTCGAGGGGCCGGGGTTCTGGACGACCGCAATCAACGCATCGTGGTGACCACCGAGGGCCAATCGCTCACACCCGAGGCACTGGGCCGCACGGTGCTGCGGGCAGCGGCGGGAAGTGTGCTGCGGCTGTCTGATGTCGCGGTGGTTCAGGCCGCCGCCGCGACTCGCTTCGGCGACGCCACCATCAACGGCCAACCGGGGATCGTGGTCGTGGTCTCGGGGCAGCTGGGTTCGAACACCAAGGAGGTCGCCGGAGCGGTCGAAGCGGTGCTGGGCGATCTCACCACTACCATCGCCGGCGAACGGCTGGTGCTCCATCCCGATTTGTTCCGGCCAGCCTCGTTCATCGATGTCGCGATCCGGAATATTACCACCGCGTTACTGGTCGGGGCCGCGCTGGTCGCCGTCATCCTGCTGTTGTTCCTCTTCGATCTCCGGGCGGCGGCCATATCACTCACCGCCATCCCGCTGTCTCTGCTCTCGGCCATCATCGTGCTGGATCGCTTCGGCTTCAGCCTCAATACCCTTACCCTGGGCGGCCTGGCCATCGCGCTGGGGGAGGTGGTCGACGACGCGATCATTGACGTGGAGAACATCGCCCGGCGGTTACGACAGAACCGGGCGCTGCCCGCGCCGAGACCGGCCCGGGACATTGTGCTGGAGGCCTCACTCGAGGTTCGCCACAGCGTGGTGTACGCGACTTTTGTGGTGGCGCTGGTCTTTGCACCGGTGCTTACCATGAGTGGAGTGCAGGGGGCGTTGTTCGAGCCGCTGGCGATCGCCTACATCCTCGCCACCCTGGCCTCGCTGGTAGTCGCGCTGCTGGTGACGCCGGCCCTGGCGCTGCTGCTGCTGGTGCCGCGGGCGGGCAGCAGTCATGAGTCCGCGGTGTTGGCCGCGTCCCGCCGTCGATTCGAGCGGATGCTGACGGGAGTGATCGGAAGACCTGGCGCTGTGGTGGGAGTTACCGCGGCGCTCTGCCTTGGCGCCCTGATGGTGGTGCCGCTGTTCGACAGCACTTTCCTGCCCGAGTTTCGCGAAGGTCACTATGTCGTTCACATGGCGGCCGTGCCGGGGGCCTCTCTCGCCGAGTCGGTGCGCCTGGGCCGTATGGTTGCCGCCGCGATCGCTAAAGACCCTCGGGTCCACTCGGTGGCGCAGCGAGCTGGACGGGCTGAGTTGTCGGAGGATACCTGGGGCACTCACTACAGCGAGATCGAAGTCGAGCTGAAGCCATTGGAGGGAGAATCAGCGCGAACTGTGGAGGACAGTCTCCGGGCCAATCTTCGCGGATTCCCCGGCGTAAGCTTCGCCATTCGGGGGTTTCTAACCGAGCGGATCGAAGAGACCCTGACCGGCTCAACCGCCGAGGTGGTCGTGCGCCTCTATGGGGATGATCTCGACAGCCTCGATCTCGCGGCCAGGCGGGTCGCCACCCTGGCCCGATCGGTTCCCGGTGGAGCGGACGTACAGTACGACCCGCCTCCGGTAGTGCCCGGTGTGACGGTCCAGCTGCGGCCCGAGCGGGTGGCCCGCGCCGGTCTGGCGCAGGATGAAGTGCTCCGGGCCGTGGAAATCGCGACTCAGGGGGCCAGGGCAGGGCAGGTGTTTGAAGGGAGCCGCTCGACCGATGTAGTGGTCCTGCTGGCACCCGATGCCCGGGCTCGGCCCGAGGATCTGGTCCGGCTGCCACTCCGTTCGGCCGACGGCAGAATGACCACGCTGGGTGACGTCGCGCTGGTCTCACGAACTTCGGGCCGATACCTCATCGCCCACCAGAACGCCCGCCGGCTCCAGACAGTTACCGCCAACACCGCGGGTCGGACGGTGGTCGATTATACCGCCGATCTCGAGAAGCGAATCCGGGCCCCGGGCTTTCTGCCGGCCGGGATCCACATCGAGCTGGCGGGCACCGCCTCGGCCCAGCGGGACGCCCAGCGCGAGCTGTTGCTGCACAGCCTGCTGGCCGCTGCCGTGATCGTGATCCTGCTCTGGCTCGCCTTTGCCCAGCCGGGACGGCTCTTTCTGGTGCTGGCCAATCTGCCGTTTGCCCTGGTGGGCGGGGTGGCTGCCGTTGCCCTCTCGGACCGGGAACTTTCCCTCGGCTCTCTGGTGGGCTTCGTCACTCTCTTCGGCATCGCGACCCGCAATGCGGTCATGCTGATCTCGCACTACGATCACCTGGTGCGGGTGGAAGGAGCCGAATGGGGGTGGGATACCGCCGTCCGTGGTGCCAGCGAGCGACTGGGTCCGATCCTGATGACGGCGACCGTAACCGGGCTGGCCCTGTTGCCACTGGCCATCGGCAGCGGAGATCCCGGGCGGGAAATCGAAGGTCCGATGGCCATCGTGATTCTGGGCGGGCTGGCTACCTCCACGCTGCTGAGCCTGCTGGTGCTCCCCACCATGGCGCTCAAGTTCGTGCGATTCGAACCTGAGCGCCGGGAGGAACAACTAGAAGAATAGGAAACTGGGCGGCGCCATTCCGTTCTTGCGGAAGTTGGCCACCACCTGACCGGCGGTCCAGATCGTGTGCTGGTTCAGTTCATCCCAGAGCTGCCAGCGAGGCATGAACTGTCCATTGAAGAACTTGAATCGTTCATCGCGATCGGCATCCGATTGGCCCTTCAGCAACACCGTCAGCGAATCATAGGAAGCCTGGATGTACTGCTTCAGACCGGCCCGGGTATTGAAGATGGCTCCGGTGTCGGCCGCCGGCGGGCGAGCCGAGCGGACGTAGCCGTACGCGATGAACATCGCCGCGCTCACCGCGTGATGCAGTTGCCCCGAGAAATCCCGCTGCACCGTAGTGACCTTGTCGCGATAGAGCCGCTCCGGCATCGAGTCGGCGAAACTCAGCAGCAGTTTGCGTTGAGTCTCCAGTGCCGCGACCTGCACTGCACGGTACTCGGGTGAGAGGCTGTACTGCTTGGGCTGGGTTTCGATCTTTTGAGCCTGGAGGGAGGGGACCAGAAACAACCCTAACAGTAGGACCAATCTGGATGTGCGCATGCTGGCTCCGAGGGAGGAAACGAACCGCCGAACCGCTGAACGCCGACACTACGCTCCGGCCCCGGACCAGTTTCCTTATTCGGCCGGCGCAATGTCCAGGCTCTCGAATCGATCCCCCATCCAGTCGAGCAACAGAAACGCTTCCAATCCGTAGCCGCCCGCTGCAAGAAGGAACGCCGGAAGCAGGCTCCACCATTCCAGCGAGTCCCAGAGGAACCAGACGGCGGCACCGCCCAGCACCAAAGGGCCAATCGAGGTCAGCATGACCAGCAGCAGGGAGATTCCCGCGGTAAGCAGGTGCTGGCCCATCGCTTCGATCCCGGCAGGTCTGAGTTCGGTACGAACCCAGGACGGATACAGCAGAGCCCCGGCATTCTGAATCGACAGCGCCACCAGATTCAATGATCCCAGGACCAGGAGACCGGGAAGGAAGAGTGCGCCCAGCACCGCAGGGGTGATTCTCGACTGGCCGGTCTGCGCCAATGCGGTCATCCCCACGATCCCCAGGAGCCCCTGGGTACCAGTGAGTACCAGCGCTGAGGAGAATACCTGGCCCGCCATCAGACGGATCCCTGAAATCGGCCAGGCCCGCAGTACCTGCAGGTGCTCCAGTTCACCTCGGAGGTCGTTCCGGACCCATTGCGGTCCGAAGATCGCGAGCACCGCTACCCAGGCCAGCGCGAGGGTTGCAATCATTACAGTGACTTCGAGATGCTCCTCGCCCGCTACCACAGTGAAGGCCACAATGGCGGCGATCAGCAGAACCGTCACGCCCGCCACCCCGGGACTGGCCGTGCGAATCAGCCGGGTGAGATTCTTCCAGATGATGGCTGTGACCGGGCTGCCGTCGGGAGCCAGTCTCCCCCAGCGCCAGTTTCTCCGGGTAGGAGCGCGTGGCTTTCCTCCCTGCCGGCGCCACCGGTCCATGATCTCCGCCCGCCGGGCACTCGCTTCCAGCGCCGCCTCTTCGAAGGCCCGATCGGCTCGGATCACCCACAGTAGATGAAGCCCAACCACCCCCAGCGACCCAATGAACAGAGGGACCCACTCGGCCACGTCGCGGGCCGCCAGAGGGAGAAATGGAATTCTGAACGGGTAGAGAACCCAGCTGAGGGGCGGTGTATCCAGAACCTGCCGAAGACCCTCCATTACACCGCCGGGATACTCTTCCAATCCGGCGGGTAACGCCCGCTTGAAGCTCAGGTAGATCACCAGGCAAATAGCGGCGAGGCCCAGCAGGGCGGGCCAGTTGCGGCTGGCACCGGCTTTTCCGTGCTCCAGCAGTGAGTCCCGGGTCAACGCGACTCCCAGACGATGCAGGAACATGGTGCTGAACATGGCCCAGATAGTCAGGCCGTGCAGCACCAGGGGCAAAGCGTGCCCTCGTCCCCGGTTGAGCAGCGCCAGCCAGATGATCACGTTGACGATGATCATGAACTGGGCCCGCATGAGCTTGAACCCCAGCAGACCGCCTCGGCTCACTGGAGCCGAGAAGAAGAACTGGATTTCAGCGCCGGAGAAGGCCAGCGCGATTCGGTCGGCGCCGAAGAGCCACCACTTGGCTGCAAGAATGGCGAGGAGCAGAGTACCGGAGACCTGCATTGCCGGCACTGCAACCGGAGCGCCGGTCTGAATCCGTTGCCCAAAGAGGATCAGACCCAGATAGGCCAAACCAACCAGCAAGGCCAGCGCATAGCGCGGCTGGCGCAGACGGCGGAACACCCGGCGAGCCCGATTCCATCCCGAGCGGGTGAGAAGGTAGAGGCCGGCCTCCACCACCGGTTCAGATTTCACGTTCACCGAACCCGGTAAGCGAGAGGAAGATCTCTTCCAGGCCCCGGCCGCTCAGTTCCGGCCGCTCGCTCACGATCTCATTGACGGTTCCCAGCGCCACCCGTTTCCCGCTCTGGATAATCAGCACCCGGGTGCACAGCTCCTCGACCAGGTGCAGCAGGTGAGAGCTGAGGACCACCGCCGCGCCCGCCCCGGCGCGGGCGGTGATCGTCGCCTTCATTCTCCGGATTCCGACCGGGTCCAGCCCGGTCAGCGGTTCGTCCAGCATCAATACGGTTGGCTGGTGAATCAGACCGCAGGCAATCGCCAGTTTCTGCTTCATGCCGCGGGAAAGTTCGGTGGCCAGCGCGTCCTGCTTCCCGGAGAGCTCCAGTTCCTCCAGCAACGGACCAATCCGACCAACCGCCTCCGGCTGCTGGTACAACCGGGCCACAAACTTGAGATGCTCGGTAACGGTGAGGTACTCGAAGAGTTGCGGCTCATCGGGGATGAAAGCGAGCTGGGCCTTGGCGGCCAGCGCCTCGGTGGCCAGATCCCGGCCCGCGATCCGAATCCTCCCTTTGGTGGGAGGGATGATCCCGGCCAGGCTTCGGAGGGTGGACGTCTTTCCGGCCCCATTAGGGCCGACCAGCCCGAGGATGTCGCCGGGGGCTACCGAGAACGAAAGGTCGTCGACCGCTGTCAGCTGGCCGTAGACCTTCGTAAGATTCTCCACTTGGATCATCGGTCTCCCCGAGGTGCCTTGGGTTGAAACCTAGCCTGCCCCGGATTCGTCTCTATTTGGAACACCAAGCGCCTGGGGGGCGCACCCGGCAACGGAGCGGGTCACATGCGTAACTACTGGCTCAAGATCGCGGCGAGCGCCCTCGGCATTTTTGCGGTGGGCATGCTCGCCATCACCGGCTTCCGGTCAGCCAAGGGCCGAATCAAACAGGCCATCAACAGCACCGAGCCGATTCCAATTCCCGTCATCGGCCTGGTTCCCTTCCGGCTGGACAACGATAAGCTCGGAAGCGTCAGCAGAGTTGAGTTCTTGCGCTCCGATCCGGAGCATGTCTCCGGCGTCCGGGTCCTGGTGAAGCTGGCGGACTCGGTGCAACCGTCGCGGCTGGCGCAGTGCCAGCTGGCGATCGATGACGTCGACAATATTGGCGACCACACCACCTTCCGATGTGAGCCAACCAGCTCGCCTGTCCCGGCGGGCCTGGAGCATTTCGGAGTGCTGGTCATCAAGAATAGTTCCGACACCTTCCCGCTTCTCCTACCGGCCAAGGCGGTCGCCGAGCTTCGTTCGACCCAGATTCATTTCAACGGGCATGGCATCGAGGTAAACGGGCCGAAGGATACGGTTCAGGAAGCCATGAATGCGATGACCGACTCGCTCCGGAACAGTCTGGAGGCAGCGGTCGAAGCCCGGGGCGATTCGGTCGACTCGCTGCGGGATCTGGCCTCCGAACTGGAAGACTCGGCATCCAACGCCCCGGCAGCTCAACGCAAGAAGATCCAGCACAGCGAGGACTCGGTCCGAACCCAGATGCGCGCCATGGTCGACCGGCTGAAAGCCGACGAAGCCCGGCTTAACGCTCTGGAGGAAGTCTCCGGCCTCTCCAGAGAAGAGCGCGACTCTCTGGCAGGAATGGGTCCCGCGATGCGCGATTCGATCCAGCGGATGGTAGCCAGGGAACTTCAGAAGGCCCAAGTCCAGATCGAGAAGGCTCGGCAAGCATCGGCTACGGCACGGGGTGAGACCACGGTGCGGGTCGAGGCTCCAGCCCCGGCTGCCGCTCCCAAGCCGGGACTCCCGGCCAAGCCAACAGTTGGGCAAGGCGCAAACCCAGCCCCGGCACCCCCGGCGAAACCCAACAACTAGATCAGCGATTGGCGGTTCATCGGGATCACCGCTAGACTCCCGGGAGGTGCTCACACCTCCCGGGTTTTTCATGATTCTGGTTCTCGATAACTACGACAGCTTCACTTACAACCTGGTCCAGTTCCTGGGCGAACTGGGGGCCGATCCGGTGGTCTATCGGAACGACGCTCTGACCGTTGAGGCTGCCCTGGCTCTCGAGCCCGATTCGATCGTGATCTCGCCGGGTCCGGGAGAGCCGGCCGATGCCGGCATCTCGATCCCCCTCATTCGAGCCGCGGCCGGCAGGGTACCACTGCTGGGTGTCTGCCTTGGTCATCAGGGAATCGGCGAGGCTTTTGGCGGCAAGGTTATCCGAGCCGGTCGCTTGATGCACGGGAAAACCACCCAGGTCACCCACTTGGGAGACGAGATCTTTGCCGGGGTGGAGAATCCCCTGACCGTGATGCGGTACCACTCCCTGGTGGTCTCGGCCGAGGACTTTCCCGAGGAGCTGGAGATGACGGCGTGGGCCATGGACCGGCCTCGGGGGCAGGAGATCATGGCCCTGCGGCACCGGGCCCACCCGATTTTCGGGGTCCAGTTCCACCCCGAGTCTATCGCCACCCAGAGCGGGAAGGCCCTCCTCCGGAACTTCCTCCAATTGGCTGGTGCCTACCGGGCCTCGCGTTCAGCCGCCGTTGCCTAACCTCTTGACTAGGCTGCGTATAGGGGATTACCCCTAGCCCTCCTCCTGTCACGGCATGAGTTTTGACAGGCCCGCGCGACACCATTAGCTTCGAACATGCGCGTGCTCGGCGTCATACCGGCCCGACTCGGTTCCACACGACTCCCACACAAACCGCTGCAGCTTCTGGCCGGTGAGCCTTTGGTGACCCGGGTGATTCAGCGTGTGCGCCGTCTAGGGTTGGTGGACGATCTGGTGGTGGCCACCGATTCAACCATGGTGGCCCGGGTGGCCGAACTATCCGGAGTTCGGGCGGTGATGACCAGAGACTCCCACCAGACCGGCACCGAGCGGGTCGCCGAGGTGGCGGAACGGCCCGAGTTCTCGGAGCACGAGGTGGTAGTCAACATTCAGGGAGACGAACCGTTTCTGCCCCGCGCGGCTTTGGAAGGCGCGCTGGCCCGGGTGGCATCGGGTGATGACGTAGGCACCGCGGCCGCGCCGCTGGAAGCCGAAAACGCCGAGGATCCCGGCCGGGTGAAGGTGATCGCGGATGCGGCCGGAAGGGCGCTCTATTTCTCGCGGGCGGCCATTCCCTATCGCCGGGAAAAGCGCCGGGCCGCGAGCGAACTCTACTGGCAACACCTGGGCGTCTACGCCTATCGGCGCCAGGCCCTGGCCCAATGGACCCGGCTCCCGCCCACCCTGGCCGAAGAAGCCGAACGACTGGAACAGCTGCGGGCTCTGCACTACGGACTCACCGTGGGCGTAGCCCGAATCCCTGACCCGGCTCAGCCCGGTGTCGACACCCCCGAGGACTTGCGCCGGGCAGAGGCGCACTGGTTCGCACAGGAGGATTCGAAATGACCAATGGGACCAATACCACCAAGTACATCTTCGTCACCGGCGGAGTGGTGTCCTCGCTCGGTAAGGGCATCGCCGCAGCATCATTGGGCCGGTTGCTGGTGGAACGAGGTCTCTCGGTCACAATGCAGAAGTTCGATCCCTTCATCAACGTCGATCCCGGGACCATGTCGCCGTTTCAGCACGGCGAGGTCTACGTCACCGATGACGGCG
>CAZOES010000031.1:0-2069 GCA_964578865.1 uncultured Gemmatimonadaceae bacterium
GGCCCCGCGCGGGTGGCGGTAGCAAAGCGGGGCTAGTTCTGGGGCGGCCTTGCAGTATCGGCCGGAGCAGGTGCCGGTGTCATGGTCCGGGCGGTATCACGCAGACCAGTGGTATCTGCTCCGGCCCCCATTCCGCCGTTGTTGTCAGCCCGCTTAGCGCATCCGATGGCGCCGATTCCCAAGGCAATCACCATCGTGGCGATCAGTTTCTTTGGCATTGTCCCGCCTCCGTGAATGAACCGTTTCCTGCGAGGTTCTTCACAGTAGGAAGCCCGGCTGACAATCGCAACGCGGCAGAATCTGATCACTCCGTCAGGTATTCCCTGAGGGTGAGGGCTATCTAGCCTTTACGGTCTGTATGATCGACTCCACCAGTTGACGCTGCTTTGTGAAAGTGTCGTCGACCACAGTGATGGTAGGGATCGTGCCGTCTCGCAGGCCCAGAGATTCGCCGCTTCAGGTCCTCCACCATGCCACAGGGTGCCGTCTTTGGGGCAGCCCGGTCGGCGGAACTCGGCGGCGACCGGAAGGCCGCAGCTGCGAGCTACCGAGACTATCTCAAACTGATGGAAAAGGCTGACGGCTCCCGACCCGAGCTCCAGCTGGCCAAAGCCGGAGCCCGGTTGCATTAACGGCAGACGGTAGGACGCCTTCGGCCTTGCGAGAGCGGCCGAGGGCGTCGAGCTTCACCCTCGTGACTACTCTTGCGCGGCCTGACTCGGTCACGCCCGGTACTGCTCTACCGAGTCGGCGGATCTTTGTCCTCTCTCCGGCCAACTGCTCCGGCAAGCGCGCGGGCTACCTGCTGGCCAAAACCGGCCGGTCGCCATTGGCGCAGCGGCTGCGGTCCGGCGGCGCTCCGCTGGGTGAGATCTTTGCGTTCATGAGCGGGTTGTATTTCCGGGGGAAGCTCCGTTACGCCGAGCGCTTTGCCGAACCGCCTCAAGGATGTGCCGCGGCATTGGTGATCACTCCGGGGCTGGGTCTCCGTTCACCTGATGAAGTGGTCGACCTGAAAGGTTTGCGGGCCATTGCGAAAGTCCCGGTCGATCCCGCTGACCGGCGATACACCGGTCCGCTGCGGCGCGACCTCGCGCTCCTGGCCGATCGACTGGCCCACGACCACCAGGTCATTCTGCTCGGCAGCCTGGCGACTCCCAAGTACCTCCCCATCCTCAAACAAGCGCTCGGCGTTCGGCTTGGTTTCCCCCGCGAGTTCGTAGGACTGGGAGATATGAGTCGAGGCTCGCTCATGCTGAAGCGGGTGGCTGCCGGACAGGAACTGGATTATGTCCCCCACCAAGGGTGATACCGAGCGGCTGGTCGTGGGAGGCCGCGAGGTCTCGATCACCAATCCGGCCAAAGTGCTGTTTCCCCAGGCAGGCTACACCAAGCTCGACCTGGTCCGCTATTACCTGGCAGTGGCGGAAGGCGCGCTGCGGGGGGCGGGCGACCGACCCAATGTCATGGTGCGGTACCCCAACGGGATCGATGGCGAGTTCTTCTATCAAAAGCGCGCTCCGACATCTCGCCCCGAGTGGATCGAAGTGGTGTCGCTCAAGTTTCCCTCCGGGCGAACCGCGGAAGAGGTAGTGCCACGCGATGCCGCCGCACTGGCATGGATGGCCAACCTGGCTTGTCTGGAGCTTCATCCTCACCCGGTTCGAGCCGAATCATTGGACCATCCCGATGAGCTGCGGGTCGATCTCGACCCGGTTCCTGGAGTCGAGTGGCCCCAGATCAGAGAAGTAGGTCAGGTGGCGCACGCGGTACTCAAAGATTTCGGGCTGACCGGGTGGCCCAAGACCTCGGGTTCGCGCGGGCTGCATGTGATTGTGCGGATCGAGAAGCGCTGGAGCTTCGACCAGGTGCGGCGCTCGGCTTTGGCTCTCGCCCGGGAAGTGGAGCGCCGAGTGCCGAAGCTGGCGACCAGCAAGTGGTGGAAAGAGGAGCGCCACGGGGTGTTCGTCGACTACAACCAGAACGCCAAGGATCGCACAGTGTGCTCGGCGTACTCAGTTCGCCCCAAGCCGGATGCGAGGGTGTCGGCCCCGCTCAACTGGGAGGAA
>CAZOES010000031.1:2079-32225 GCA_964578865.1 uncultured Gemmatimonadaceae bacterium
ATCTTTGGAAGCGTTGCTGGAGCTTTCAGCCCGGCAGGAGAAGGAAGGGCAGGGCGATGCCCCCTGGCCACCGCACTACCGGAAGCAGGCCGGGGAGCCGGCCCGAGTGCAGCCATCCAAGGCTCGGGTCTCCAAATTTCCTCTTATCGAGATCGGGCGGGCCAAGGAGAAGGCGGACGCGCTGGCGGGACTGGAACGGTGGAAGAAGCGCCACGCCAAGGCCGCTTCCCATCTGGAGCCGGCCGATGTGCTGGTCGATTCGATGCGGGGCCGGTATCGAACCTGGACCCGGATCCGGATCAACCTGCAGCATGTCCCGGTCGCACTGCGACCGGCTCAGGAGCCGCTGGACCCGGACGAGAACACTTTGGCCAGCTCGTAGGGGGTGGTCACCTCCAACTGGTCGTAGCGGCAATCGGCTGGCGATTTGTCGGGCCGCCAGCGGAGAAAGACCGCCGCGTGGCGAAAACGGTTTCCCTGCAGATGATCATATTTGACCTCGCAGACTCGCTCGGCCCGAAGCGGTTCCCAGGAAAGGTCCTTTCCCGCGCTCCAGCGACTCTTGCCTCCCGGCATCCGGCCGGTCATGCCCTGATCTTCAGACCAGCTGCGCCAGGGGTGTCCCTCCAGGGCGTTCTCCCGCAGGGGAGCCAGTTCATTCACCAGTTTCTTCCGAGTGGCCATGGTGAATGAAGAGGTGACCCCGATGTGCTGCAGCACCCCGCCGTCGTCGTACAAGCCAAGCAGCAGGGAGCCCACCGCGTCCTTCGAATCCTTGTACCAGCGGAACCCCGCCACCACGCAGTCAGCCGAGCGAACATGCTTGATCTTGAGCATGGCTCGCTTGCCGGGCAGGTAGCGGCCTTCGACCGGCTTGGCAATTACGCCGTCCAGCCCGGCGCCCTCGAACTCGGCCAGCCACCGGGTGGCGAGCTCGCGGTCTTCGGTCATGGGAGTGAGATGGACCGGCGGATCGACGCCGGCGAGCAGCTGTTCAAGCCGCTGACGCCGTTCGCGCTGGGGAAATTTGGTGAGATCCACCCCATCCGCCGCCAGCAGGTCAAAGGCGACGAAGGACGCGGGGATCGCCGCTGACAGCTTGGCTACCCGGGAGGAAGCCGGGTGGAGCCGAAGCTGCAGCGCGTCGAAGTCGAGTCCCTTGGGTCCCACGATGACGATTTCACCATCCACGATGCAGCCGGGAGGCAATCTGGTCATCAGGGTCTGATGCAGTTCGGGAAAATACCGATCGAGCGGCTTGAGGTCCCGGCTCTGGATGTACAGGTCCGACTGACTGCGAAACACCAGAGCCCGGAACCCATCCCACTTGGGCTCGAACAGGAATGCGCCTTCTCCCGGAATACTATCCGTGAGCGTGGCGAGCATCGGTTCGATCGGCGGCTCGATCGGAAAGCCGCTCATCCCTCCTCGTCCGCGCCATCCTCCTTGCCGGCCTCGACCGAGGCGCTGAGCGCTGCACCGAGGGCGGCCTCACCGCTGATCAACGACTTCCAGCTGTGGTTGTGGCCCTTCCGCTTCCCTTTGGGAGTCAGGGTAAGTCCTTCAGGAGCAATGGTCAGAACCCAGGGCTCGTTATCGATGCTGAGTTCGCGCTTGAGTGCTTTTTCCAGTTTGGTCATCGGATGCTCGTATAGGGTTGAGCGTGGTTACCGGTGCTGCTGCTTCCGGCGGATCATAGTCGGGTTCCTCCCATTCTGTAACTTCTACAATGTAGAAACCGTAGGGCCTCTCAACCTCACCATTCTGTACTCATGGCCGGTCCTGCCTCAACCCCCAAAGTGCCTGCGCTGCCTCGGCTTCCGGCCCGGGTGCTGGGCGCTTTGCTGCCTCAGGCGGAGCGGGAGGAAGTGCTGGGCGATCTGGGCCATGAGTTCAACCAGCGGGCGGCTCGAGACGGGTCAATCAGGGCGCACTCCTGGCTCTGGCGTCAGGCGATCGGCTCGGTGCCCGCGTTACTCGGGCGCACCTGGTGGCGAGGATGGACCGGCTTCGAGCCGAAGGCCAACGCTTTCTCCAGTGGAGGACCTTCCGTGGAACAGTGGATCATGGATGCCCGCTATTCGGCTCGCCGCCTGCTGCGGCGACCGATGTACGCCGCGATCGCGATCGGCACCCTGGCGCTGGGAGTGGGGGGCACCGCGGCGATCTTCGGGATCGCCCGGGCGGTGCTCTTCAGCCCGCTTCCGTACACCGAGCCGGAGCAGGTCGGTCTCTTCTGGATGCCTCTGGACTGGAACCAGCAGGAGTTCGCCTTTCTCCGCGGCAAGACGCCGGGCTTCAGCGAGATCGCTCAATACCGGCCTCATGCCATGACGCTGGAGTTGAACAACTCAACAGCTCGGCTGGTGCCGAGCGTGGCCTCATCGCATGAGCTGTTCAGCATTCTGGGCACCCGTCCGATGCTGGGCCGCACGTTCGAAACCGGCGATGACGTACAGGGTGCCGAACCGGTAGCAGTGTTGAGTTACGGGTTGTGGCGTGATCTGGGGGGCGATCCGGGGTTGCTGGGCTCACCGATACGGCTGGACGGAAGGGCCTTCACCGTTGTGGGAGTAATGCCCCGGGGATTCTGGTTCCCTTCGCCGGCTGAGCGGGTCTGGATCCCCCAGCCGCTCAATCCCGAAGAGCGAAGTGGAAACTATGCCATTGTGGGGCGGGCTGCCCCGGGTACCAGCATCGATCAGATGGAAGGCCCGATCGGTGCGATCACCAAGATGCTGGGCGAACGGTTCCAGTATCCGGCCCAGTGGGATAAGACCAAGAACGCGACCATTCACTCGGCTGAGGAGGCATCATTCGGGCCACTGCGCCCCGCGATTATGGCGACCCTGGTTGCGATGGGGATGATTCTGCTGATCGCCTGTGCCAATGTTGCCGCGCTGATGCTGGCCCAGGTCGAGGGCCGTTCGGTGGAGCTGGCGGTCCGGTCCGCCATGGGGGCCGATCGCAAGCGGCTCACGATTCAGCTGGTGACCGAGTCGCTGATGCTAGGATTGGTTTCGGGATTGGCGGGTGCAGTTGTCGCGGTCGGTTCTTTTCAGTTGCTGGTCAGGGCGTTGCCTCTGGGGGCGTGGGCTGAGACTGCCGCGCTCGACTGGCGGGTTTTCCTGCTGGCCATCTGCTTTGCGATCGGATCGGCGCTGATCATCTCGCTGGCACCGGTGATGGCTCTCTGGCGGGGCCAGCTGCGAGGGGCGCTGGTGAGCGGTCGCACCCTGGGAGTGGTGGGGCGGGGGATCAGGCTCGAGAGCACCCTGGTAGTCATCGAGGTTGCGCTGGCTGTATTGATGGCCGCCGGCGCCGGCGTGCTGGGCCGAAGTGTGGCGAAGCTCTATGCCATCGACCCGGGGATAAAGTCACGCGGCGTTGGCCTGGTGGACTTCGTACTGCCATCCGACCTGGCTGATCCGGAGCGCAAACGTCTGCTGGGCGATGTGATCGAGCGGGTTCGTGCCATTCCCGGCGTGGAGCACGCAGGAGTAACTCAGATGCCGCCGCTTCGCGCCCCGGCCTGGAATGCCGGCATCAACATCGAGGGCAGGCCCGATGATGGCAGCCGCCCGACTACTCTCATTCGCATTATCTCGCCCGGTTATCTCGAGGCGCTGGGCGTGAGTGTAGCCCAGGGCCGCGGCCTGGCGGCCACCGATCTGCTCAATGATCCTTCGGACAGCGCTCAAGTCGGCGTGATGATCATCAACCAGGCATTGGTCCGGAAATATCTCGAGGGTGAGAGCCCGCTGGGCAGGAGAATCGGCAGTGGTTTCACATCGGGGTACTTGCAGGTTGTGGGTGTGGCGGGGGATGTATCCGAGGCCGGGCTCCGGGAAGATGCAGCACCGGTACGTTATCTCCCGTACAGTGTCCTCCCCTTCACTTCACAGTCCCAGTCCATCGCATTCAAGGTCGGCGGCAATCAGAACCTGCTGCCCTACCTGGAGGCGGCCCGGCGGGTCATTACGGAGGCGTCGCCTCGAATTGCCATTGCCCAGTCGACCACCATGGATCTGGAAGTCGCCCGGGCCGTCGGTCCGGTTCGCCAGGTCATGACCCTGGTCTCAATGCTTACCAGTCTGGCCCTCCTGCTGGGTGCCATCGGGATCTATGGGGTGATGTCGCACTTCGTATTACGGCGGAAACGGGATTGGGGAATCAAGATCGCCCTGGGCTTGGCCCCGAGGCAGGTGATGTCGAGCGTCGTAGGCCGGGGCGCGAGTCTGGTGGCGATAGGGATCGGGGTGGGGCTGGCTGGTTTCCTGCTCCTGGGCCGGCTGTTGCGCCCGCTGATCTATGGCATCGGCTCGAGCGATCCCGCTGCCATCGTTCTGGCCGCTTCGGTTCTGCTGCTGGTCGGGGTGGCAGCGGCCTTCCTCCCCGCGGCCCGGGCCGGACGTACCGACCCCGCCGTGGTCTTCCGGGATCAGTAAGCATGGGGGAGATCCAATGAGCGACGAGGCTCCGCTGGGCGCCTTCGAAGAGCAGGTGATGCTCTCAGTGATCCATGCCGAGCCGGAGTCGTTCGGGATGAACGTACGGCGGGAGATCGAAGAGCGGACTGGTCGAGAGGTCGCGATCGGGGCGGTGTACGCTACCCTCGATCGTCTGGAAGCCAAGGGGTTGATCAGTTCCACCCGGGCCAAGGGGAGTGGCAGCTCCCGCCGGGTGTTCCATGTATCCGGCAAAGGGGTGGCTGCGCTGGCCCAGACCCGGGCGATGCGGGATCAGCTGTGGCAAGGGATCAAGCTGCCGTTGCCGGGACGAGCCTAGAGACCCTCCGGCCTGGTCGGTCCGTGGGACCGGTGGCGAGGTTGAACCGAGAACGTTTTCTTTGGGGCGATCCCATCGCCCCTCCCCTCGGTTTCCTGTGAGCCTGACCGTGAATCGCCTGCTGCTGCTGTGTGCACTACTGGCCGGGGCGGCGCCCCTCGCCGCCCAATCGAAGCCAACCGCCGAAGAGACCGCCCGCCAGCTGGACTCCATTGCCACCGCTATCACCAGCACACCCGAGGGTATCGCGGCCGTGTCGGTCGCGCTGGTTTCCGACGGGCGCATCATCCTGGCGAAAAACTACGGCAAGCGCTCGCTGGAGACCGGTGAGGCGGTGAAGCCGACGACCGCCTTTGCGGTTGGCTCGGTGACCAAGCAATTCACGGTCGCGGCGGCCCTGCTGCTGGTAGAAGAGGGCAAACTCTCGCTCACGGACAAGGTGGCCAAATGGTACCCCAGGGCCACCCGCGCCAAAGACATCAGTATCAGCGACATCTTCCATCACGTCTCGGGTTACCCCGACTTCTATCCGCTCGACTATGTCACCCGCACGATGCAGAAGGCGATCAGCGGCGATGACATCGTGAAGCAGTACGCCAGCCTTCCGCTCGACTTCGAGCCTGGCACCCGCTGGTCTTACAGCAACACCGGCTTCACCATGCTGGGGCGAATCGTCGAGCGGATCAGCGGCAAGCCCCTGGGCGTTTTTCTGAAAGAGCGGATCTTCTCTCCGCTCGGGATGAACAACACCTACTTCGAGCCGGACCCCCGGGGCCCCTCGATGGCCCAGGGCTACAGCTCGTACCTGCTCAGTCCGCTTACGCTTGCCGCTCCCGAGGGCCGCGGTTGGACCGGCGGGGCCGGCGGCATCTACAGCACCGCGGAGGATCTCGCCAAGTGGGACATTGCGATCATGAGCGGCAAGGTGTTCCAGCCTTCCACCTGGCAGACCGTGATCACGCCCAGATTGCTCAACGATAGCGCCAACAGCCGATACGGCGGGGGACAGTTCATCGGGGCACGGCGGGGCTGGATGTTCCTGCAGCACGGCGGCGCAGTAAGCGGCTTCCTCTCCAATAATCTGATGCTTCCGGCCCAGCGGGCGGCTTATATCACGCTTGCCTCGAGTGAACGGGGCCCGGTGATCGGCGAGCTCAATGCGCCGGTTCGGGCCTTCTTCTACGCTGACTCGGCGACCGGCGCCGACAACTACACACCGCCTCCCGGCAGCAGCTCAGTCTCACCGGTACCGACGATTCAGGGTCCGCCCGCGGCGGAGATGGCGACCACGATTTTCAAACAACTGCAGGCCGGGGTGGTCGATCGAAAGCAGTTCAGCGATGACTGCAACAACTTCCTGACTGCAGAGATGTTGAAAGGCGCCGCGGAACGCCTGGCGCCGCTGGGCACGCCGTCGAAGACCGAAGTGGTAGACCTGGGTGAGCGAGGCGGCATGGAAGTGTCGCTCACCAATTTCACCTTCGGCGAGCGGGTGATTACTGCGCTGATGTATCGCAAGACCAACGGCATCGTTGACGAGTACCTCCTGATTGGACGCTGATAACCGAGAGGATGTCCATGCAACGGTCGACCGTTTTGGGGCTGGCAGTCTTGGCATTTGCGGTTGGTGCCTGCTCTTCGGACAGTTCAGCCCCCGAGGAACGCGGCGCGATTGCGGTCACCGTCACAACCACTGGCCAGGGGAAAGACCTGGACGGGTATCTCGTGGCCCTGCCCGGTCGCGCACCGGTTCGGATCCCGCTGTCGGGATCGGCCCAGGTGGAGGGATTGAGCCCCGGCACCTACACCGTTGAGCTGCAAGACATTGCTGACAACTGCGAGCTGCTTACTGTGCTGGCTCCAATTACGATTGCCCGCGATTCTACCAGTGCAATCGACGTGGTGATCGACTGCCATTTGGACCTGCATGGCCGGATTCTCTTCAGCAGCTACCAGTTCGACCCGGGACAGATCATGGCGATGTACCCGGACGGCTCGCAGCGATACCGGGTGATCGAATCGGACAGTCTGGACGGCGATCCAGATCTATCGCCCGATGGGCAATTTCTGGTCTTCAAGCGATTTATTGGAAATACTGAGCGACTCAGGGTGCTCAACCTTTCCAACGGCGTCGTGACCGCGTTGCCCGCGCAGGGGTTGGGACAGTTCCGGCCGGAGTGGTCGCCGGATGGCAGCAAGGTGGCGTACATGGTCGCCGAGGCGCAGTCGCTGCTGATCTGGGTAGTGAACGCCGACGGGGGGAATCCTCATGCCGTCACCAGCGCACCGGGTTTCCATACTGATCCGGAATGGTCACCCGATGGCAATTGGATTCTGTATTCCAACGGTGGAGCCCTGGAACGAGTGCCCTCGGGTGGGGGTTCTCCCGTGAGTATTCCCTGCTTTGGTGGCTGCATTCATGCGGTCTATTCGCCAGACTGCGAGAGCATTTTTTACACTGGGAACACCACCCAATCCAACCAGGATATCTATAGGATGGACGCTGATGGCAGCAACGTGGATACACTAACCAGCGCGCCTGAGAACGAGCAGGCCCCGGTAGTCTCTGCTGACGGCACCACCCTGGTCTTTGTCCGGTATTTGACCGGCGGGGGCACCCGGCTCTACGGTCTGGATCTCAATGGCTCCGAGCCGGTAGACGTCAGTTCGGGTTACGACGACCAACAACCCGCCTGGGGCCTTCCGCCTGAAGCGCTCAGGAAGTCGCGGTGATGAGAGGACCCGATGTCCGTCACCATTGAAATGGTAGCGCACTCCGAGCTTGATTCTCTGATTCCCCAGCTTGCCACGCTCCTCATGGAGACAGTGAACCGAGACGTTCCACTCGGCTTCATGGCTCCAATCACTCTAGAGGAGTCCACCCAGTATTGGCATACCCTCAAGGGGGATCTTCGCTCGGGGACACGAATACTGCTGGTTGCTCTCGATGAGGGCCGGGTAGTTGGTGCAGGCCAGCTGGCACTCACCTCGGTTCCCAATCGCTGTCACAGTTGTGAAATCCAGAAGCTGTTCGTGAACACCGCGATCCGGGGGAAAGGAATCGGCCGGGCGCTTATGGATGAGCTTCACGCCGAGGCTCGACGGATGGGGCGGCCGCTGGTGGTGCTGCAGACCCGGAAAGGCGTCCCGGCCGAAGGCTTTTACCGGCAGATGGGCTACGCGGTGGGCGGAGTAGTGCCGGGGTACACCATCGACCGGGAGGGCCGGCGGTATGATACGGTCACTTTCTATAGAGAGCTAAAAGCTGAGAGCTAAGAGCTACCGTGCCAGAGGTCAGCGGGCCACAAGTATGGCACCTTAGCTCTTAGCTGTCAGCTCTCAGCCCCAGTCAACAAAACTTGACGCGAACCTCGGCGGACACTATCCATCCAGCGCGTTCGCAGGACGCATCCAGTCCGCGGAAAGGGCCGCGCCCACCTGCTCAGTAGCCGATCGCCATCATCGGACCTCTTTCTGCCTGCCGTGCGGACGCCGGGCGTTTTGAAGGAGGTCGTATGTCCAATCCCCTGCGCGCCACGCGTGCGCTCCCGGCAGTCCCCAACCTCGAACAGCAGAAGAAGCTGGCCCGTGAGCTGCTCAATGCCGCTCGCGCTGGAGATCCGTCTGCCCTGGCTCGCCTGCGCCAGGCTCATCCCCGCTTCGGCAGCCTTCCTGACAAGGAGTGGCCCCCGGCTTCGCTGGCCCTGAGCGACGCCCAGCTGGCCCTGGCGCGGGAATATGGGTTCCTCAGCTGGCCCAAGCTCAAGGCGCACATCGAGGCGCTCACCTCCGCGCTGATCACCCGCCCCTTTGTGCGGGACCCCCAGTATTACGACGACCGGGCCGGTGGCCTCCACGAAGTCCTGGCCGATGGCGCCAAGGGAACCCTGGAACAGGTTCGAACCTGGCACCCCGAGTACGCCACTGCCTCGGACGAAGAACTGCGTGAGGCCTCCCGTACGGGCCGATTTACTCTCGACGACGCCCGCCTGATCTACGCGCGAGAGCATGGGTTCCCGACCTGGGTTCGCTTCGTTCAATACTTGAAAAAGTTGGCCGGCGGAAAAGCCAGCGATCCTTTCATGGAGGCGCTGGAGCTGGGGAAGACCGGTCACTGGCAGCAGGTGGCCGAACTGCTCCGCAAACACCCGGACCTGGTGCGGGCCCGGGGTACCAACGGCAACACTCTGCTCAATCTGGCCTCGAGTCTCACCTGTGCCGGTAGCGGCCGCGGTCGAATCGGATCAGGGAGCAATCCTCATCGACTCGATCCGGTCCGATTTCTTCTCGCCGCCGGAGCCGATCCCAATCAACCCAACGACCGGGGTTGGACGCCGGTGCATCAGTCCGCCTACAGCAATGACTGCGACCAGCTCACCCTCTTGCTCAAGTCAGGCGGCGATGTGAGGAGAGAGGCCCATGGGGACGGGGGCACTGCGTTGGCCGTATCACTGTTCTGGGGTTACCAGGAGTCGGCCGACCTCCTCGCCGAAGTCGCGGTGGTCCCCGCCAACCTCAGGATTGCCGCGGGACTGGGGCGAGTGGACCTGGCGAAGCGGTGTTTTACAGCGAGCGGGACTCTTACCCGGGAAGCCATGGCCTCGCGCGGATTCTACCGGCCCCACAGCGGCTTTCCTCGCTGGCGTCCGTCGGACGACCCGCAGGAGGTTCTCGATGAGGCTCTGGTCTGGGCCGCCAAGGCCGATCGGGTCGAGGTGATGCCGCTGCTGGTCAGCCGGGGAGCGCGAGTGGGCGCCGATCCCTATCGGGGAACTCCGCTGATCTGGGCCGCCGCGAATGGCCGCCGGCGGGCGATCGAGTGGCTGCTCGACAATGGAGCCGGTGTGAACCAGCGGGCCACCTTCGGGGGCCTGGGGCATGGGGACGGGGTCACGGCACTGCATCTGGCGGCGCAGAACGGCCAGAGGGAAGTCGTCGAATACCTCATTTCCCGCGGCGCTGATCCGACCATCAAGGACAACTTGTACGATGGGCCTGCATGGGGCTGGGCGGCGCACGAGGGTCATCAGGAATTGGCGGCTTTTCTGAAAGGCTTGGTGCCCGGGTAAGCCGGTCGAAGTTCACCACAGAGATACAGGGGACACAGAGACAGTCACAGAGTGTCCTGCTAGGGGCGGGCATCCTAGAAGGATCCCCTCTGTGCAGCCTCGGTGCCCTCGGTGTCTCTGTGGTGAACCTCGCCAGAACCAGACTTGCCGGGAGACCATGGGGGATACACCTTAGCGGCGAACGAAACTACCCGGAGGCTCGGTCGTGGCACACGAAGTCGAAAAGATCAAACGCGCGGTTTACGAAGAGAAGCTGGAAGAGCTCCACTTCGAGCTGGTCAAGATGCAATACTGGATCAGAGAGACCGGCCAGAAGGTGGTGATCATCTTCGAAGGCCGTGATGCGGCGGGGAAAGGCGGGGCCATCAAGTGCATCCACGAACCGCTCAACCCGCGGGGCTGCCGAGTGGTGGCCCTGGGCACGCCGTCGGACCGGGAGAAGACTCAGTGGTACTTCCAGCGCTACGTGGAGCACCTGCCGGCCGCCGGTGAGATCGTGCTGTTCGACCGCAGCTGGTACAACCGGGCCGGCGTCGAACACGTGATGGGATTCTGCACCGATGACGAGTACGAGGAGTTCCTCCGCTCCTGCCCCGAGTTCGAGAAGATGCTGGTTCGTTCCGGGATCGTTCTGCTCAAGTACTGGTTCTCGGTCAGCGACGAAGAACAGGAGAAGCGATTCGAAGAACGGTCCGGCAACCCGGCTCGGCGCTGGAAACTCAGCCCGATGGATCTGCAATCAATGACGAAATGGGTGGAGTACTCGAAGGCCAAAGACGAGATGTTCCGTCACACCGACATCAAGCAGGCCCACTGGTGGACCGTGGAGGCGGACGACAAGCGGCGGGCCCGGTTGAACTGCATCGCTCACATCCTGGGCTCGGTGCCCTACCGGGACGTCACTCCTCCGGCTCTCAAGCTGCCCAAACGGAAGAAGCGGAAGAAAGATGACTACGTCCGGCCGCCGCGGTCGGAGCAGCACTACGTGCCCGACGTCAAGCTGTAAAGTGCGACAGCTGTCGTCCCGAGCGTAGCGAGGGATCTCAAAGGTGAAGGTTTGAGATCCTTCCATCTCGCTCCGCTCGATGTCAGGATGACACCCGCCGGCTAGTTCCGCTGTTACGGGAATATCCCCAGCTGCTCGTAGCTCGCGGCGACCTTGTCGATCGCGACGATCATTCCCGCCGTACGCAGGTCGACCCTGCCGCCGTGCTTCTTCCAAACCTCGCGGATCGGATGGTAGGCCGTGATCATGGTCTCCTCCAGGCCGGAGTTGACCAGGTCCTCCTCGTTAGCGCCGTGGGTGAGCCGATCGATCTCGGCCGCGGTAAACTTCCGGCCGGTGACGTCCTCCACCGCTTCCAGCAGACGGGAATAGGCACCCTGCTCGAACCGTTTCTGCATCCGGCCGAAGCGTACGTGGCCCAGGTTCTTCACCCACTCGAAGTATGAGACGGTCACGCCGCCGGCGTTAATGTAGGCATCGGAGATCACCATGACCCCCTTCTTGCTCAGGATCTCGTCGGCCTCAACCGTCGTCGGTCCGTTGGCTGCCTCGACTACGATCCGGGCTTTGACGCGGGGGGCGTTGTCCTGGGTGATCTGCCGCTCCAGAGCCGCGGGAATCAGGATGTCGCACTCGAGCTCCAGCGCATCTTCTCGTTTGGCGAGCGTCGTGCTCCCCGGCGCCCCGACCAGACTGCGCTTCTCTTTGCGGTAGGCCATCACCGCGTCGACATCCAGCCCTTTGGGGTTGGCGATCGCGCCCTCCGACTCGGAAAGCCCGACGATGATGGCTCCGCCTTCCTGGAAAAATTTCGCGGCGTGGTATCCCACATTGCCCAGCCCCTGAACCACCACCCGCTTGCCCTCGAGTCCGGTGCTGAGACCCAGTGCCTTCATGTCCTCGGCGATGCTGACCACTTCCCGGATTCCGAAGAACACTCCCCGTCCGGTTGCCTCGGTACGGCCCCGGATACCGCCCTGACTGATCGGCTTGGCGGTGACACAACCGAGAGCATCGAGCTCGCCGGAGCGGAGCTGGGAATAGGTGTCGGCGATCCAGGCCATCTCCCGGGAGCTGGTCCCCACATCGGGGGCGGGAACATCGAGGCCGGGTCCGATGAAGTTCTTGCGGACCAGTTCGAAGGCGTATCGCCGGGTGATCCGCTCCAGCTCGTTGACCGAGTATTGCTTGGGATTGATACGGATCCCACCCTTGGCCCCACCGAACGGCACGTCCACCAGGGCGCACTTGTAGGTCATCAGGGCCGCCAGCGCCTGCACTTCCTCGGAGTCGACGTCCGGTGCAAACCGGATTCCTCCCTTGGTAGGGAGCTTGTGATGACTGTGCTCGGCCCGCCAGGCGTGGACCACTTCGATTCGCCCATCATCCCGCTTGATGGGGAAGCTGGTGTAGAAGACGTTCTTGCAGGCCTTGATGTTGGCCAGGAGCGTCGCATCATGATTGGTGAATCCGGCGGCCTTGTCGAAGGCCTGGTTCACCTGCTCGAGAAAGCTGGCGCCGACGGACATTCCCATTCTCCGATGGTCTGACGGGCAGGGGGTTGGGGTGGGAGAGTGATACCAAAGGAAAGGGGCCCGCGCTAGGGGGCCCCTCAATCTTGTGCCGGTTCAGCGGGGAGAACGTTACGGGGTGATCTCCACGACCAGCGGGCTGTCGGGCACCGAGAAGGACACGCTGGTGGTATTGGCCCACTGGCCTTGGACCGTAGTCGACGTAAGGATCGGGATCGTCCGGACCTGCGCCGCAGTCCGGCCCAGCTGCAGGGTGACCAGCTTGCTGGTGGGTTGGGCGGTGACCGCCTGGTCCATGGTGTAGGACCAGGCATCGTCCCACAGCACCAGGTAGAACTTCCCGCTCCGTTTCTGCAGCAGCATCCGTTTTACGTTGGTGGTATCGCCCGAAAGTTCGTACTCCAGCCTTCCCGGCGTGAAGCTCGGGCCGGGATCAGCCAGAACACCGATCAGGTTCTTGAGTGAAGTGAACGCCGGCTTGGGAGCGCCGTTGGCCCGGAGCAAACCGAAGGCCTGTTCCCGGTGGGAAAGGGAGGTCCCCTCGTCAATCAGCTCGTAGATGTATGACTTGGCGAACCCGGCATTGAAATAGTCGAGATAGAGCCGCGGGATGTATCGGCCCATGGCTTCTTCGGTCACCGGCGCATGAGGACCGGTCCAGGCGGTGGCTGTGTGATAGCCTGACTCGGTGGCCAGCAGCGGGCGATTCTTACTGATGCTCCGGGCATAGCTGATGTTATCGGGCACCACGGCCATGGGCCGGTCGCCGCCGGGGTAGGGATGGAGCGCAGCATATTCCAGGTAGTTGCTCAAGTCCCCCACGGCCGGTGAATTCTTCACGTTGCCCATGCTGGGCCCGAACAGCGGAAGCCGGCTGGTGGCAGAGGTGCCCTTGAGCTTGGTCCAGATCGCCTTCTGGAAGGACCGTACTTCGGAGACCCAGTTGGCCCGGCCGGAGAGATCGTGCTCGTTCAGGCCTTCGAAGCTCTCCACTGCAGGACCGGCATACTGCATCAGGCGGTCGATATGGGCCGCGCTGCTGTAGTTGGTTCCGTTCTCGACCGGGCTCAGAATCAGGTCGAACTTGACGCCGGTGGCGGCGAGTTCGTTCATCCGGCCGTAGACTTCCTCCATCCAGCCATTATTGCTGACGACGGTGCCCTTGTCGCGCACGTGGCGGACACCCAATTCCCGGATCCTGGGCTTGATGATGGTTTCCCAGCCGGTGCCGTAGACCGTCTGGAAGTAGCTGATGTGCAGATTCACTCCAATGGAGTGGACAAAGGCGTCCGCGCTCCGGGCTGGTGCTCCCTGTCCCGGCTCCGTCGGAGGCACTTCGACCGGCGGCTCGCCCGTTTCCGGATCGGTGGACTGGGGAGCGGCGCAGGCTTGAATCAGTCCCAGCGCTGCCCAGAAGGGCAGTGCTACATGGCGCTTGAGTTGTTTGGCCATTGGTAGAATTGAGTGTTGAGCTAGTACCCGAGAGGCACTTGCCCCTCCACCCAGCAGAATCTGGGCCGATTGAGGTTATCGGGGTCCAGGCCACGCAGCTTGATCCGTCAGCTTTTTTTCACTGACGCAAAGCTGCGATTCTGCCTCGCTTCGCTACAGTTCCTCGGCTCAGGAGGGCGAATTGACGCTGCAACGAAGACTGGAGCTGTTCTCTAAGGGGTACGACGGGATAATACCAGATGGGGTGTTCGTCAGGGAGTGATGCAGTGCACAATCACACCCGCAGTGCACTGATTTGCTCCCGTGGCTAAGTGAGTGGCCTTTTGCGGATTCCTTGAATGTTCACCACCGCTTTTGCTGGTCTGATTCTCTTTGCGGCACAGCAGCCTCGTGGCGCAGTTCAGGTCACTGTTCATTCCGATTCCGGCCTTGTAGCGGAAGCTCTGGTTCATTCGGGGCGTGTCGGCGGGCTGACCGATCCCTCCGGCCGGGCCCGACTCTCACTCGCGACCGGCCCTCAGCGGATTGGGGTCAGCCGAATCGGGTTCAGCCCCGATTCGGTCGATGTGGTGGTGGTCGCCGATTCGACGATCGAGATCAGTGTGACGTTGAAGCAGACCGGTGTGGAACTCGAAGAGCTGGTGGTGGTCTCCACTACTCGCGCCGAGAAGCACCTGGATGAGGAGCCGGTGCGGGTCGAGGTGTTGGGTGGGGAAGACGTCGCCGAGAAGACTCAGATGCGGCCGGCCGACCTTACCCGGCTGCTCACCGAAATGGTCGGGGTACGGATGCAGCCCGGTGGCGGCGCTCTCGGCTCCACTCGGCTCCGGCTTCAGGGACTCAAGGGGCAATACACCGCGATCGTGGCGGACGGCTTGCCGATTTATGGGGCCGAGCCTGGCGGGCTGGCTGTACTGCAGCTGGCGCCGCTCGATCTCAAGCAGGCCGAAGTGATCAAGGGGCCGGCGACAGCCTTCTACGGCCCATCGGCGCTGGGCGGAGTGTTGAATCTGATCTCCAAGCGGCCGAGTGATGGCCAGCGAACCCTGGTGGTTAATCAGACCAGCCAGTCAGGAACCGATGGTCTGTACTGGGGCGGAGAGCGGCTTTCACCCACAGCCGGCATCACGGTCTTTGCCGATGTGCATCATCAGACCCTCAAGGACATCAGCGGCGATCGCTGGGCCGATTATCCCGGCTTCACCCGGGCTTCGCTGCGACCCCGGCTCTTCATAAACTCCCCCAGCGGAGACGAGCTCTTCGCCACTATCGGTGGCCGAGCCGAGGATCGCACCGGGGGATTCACCAACCACAACTCCTATCAGGAGACACTCGATACCCGGCACCTCGATGGAGGGCTGATCTACCGGCGGGCGTTGTCCCATGGCGACCGCCTCATCTTCCGAGGATCGGGAATGATTGAAGGCAACGACTTTCACTTTGGGAGCGAGCGGGAGCGGAATGTGCGGAGCACCGCACTGGCTGAACTCTCCTATGCCGGCCGACGGGGACCGGTGGATTGGGTGGTCGGGGCCGCCTTTCAGGATGACCGCCTCCATGCCAGGGACGTGAGCGGAGTCAGCTTCGATTACTCGGTACCGGCCGGGTTTGGCCAGCTGGGTGTCAGGTTGTCGTCAACTGTCTCGACTTCCCTCGCGGGCCGGTGCGATGTTCATAACGTCTATGGGACCTGGTGCACCCCCCGGGCCGCAATGCTTTTTCGGCCGGCCGAAGGCTTGAGCCTCCGCGCTTCGGCCGGGCTGGGATTCTACGGGCCCACGCCGATCACCGAAGAGACCGATGCCATCGGACTGCGCAACGTGGTCTTTCCCCAATTGACGGTTGAGCGGGCCCGCAGTGCGTCACTCGACGGGCACTGGCAGCATGGCTCGCTGGAGCTGAGCGGGACCATCAGCTATTCCCGCATTGTCCATGCGGTGGGGCTCGACTCGATCCCCGGGGATCCGGCCGGCCGGTTGGAGTTCTCCAATGCCAGTGGTCCTACCAATACCTGGGCCGGGGAGCTCTTCGCGGTCTACGAAAAACCCCCGATGGTTCTGACCTTCTTCTACGGCTACCTTCACGGCCGTGAGGCCGATCGGGACGGAGGGCGACGGGAGACCGCGCTTACGCCCCGTCACTCGGTGGGCACCGACATCGCGTGGGAGGCATCCCGATCCGGTACCTGGGTCGCGCTTGAAGCTTTCTACACCGGGCGACAGACCCTGAACGATGATCCCAATCGCACTTACAGTACTCCGTACCTGAGCGCCGAGCTGCTGTGGGCCCAGCGAATCGGGCGGGTCTGGCTGTTCGGTACCCTCGACAACATCGGCGACTTCCGAATCACCAGAGACGAACCCCTCCTCCTTCCGGTGCCGGCCGCCGGCGGGCGCCGCACGATCACACCCTGGGGACCGGTCGAAGGCAGATCGGTGGCCCTGGGACTCATGGCAAGGTTCTGACGATGCGTTACCTGCGAATGCCGATCGAAATCGAGTCGCCCGAGGAAACCGGTTACGACTCGATCAAGTGCAACCTCGCCGAGAGCTCCATTCGAGACCGGGTACTGGGTGATCTCGGTCTCGATATCGACATCGGGCGGACCGTGCTGCTGTACGGTGATCATCGAGGGCATCCCAAGCTGCGGGAACTTCTCGCCGGGGAATCAGGCTGCGCGGTAGATCAGGTACTGGTCACTCCCGGCGCCGCCGGAGCGCTTTTCATCGTGGCCACAACCCTGCTTTCGGCGGGGGACCATCTGGTGGTGCTCCGCCCAAACTACGCGACCAACATCGAGACGCCCCGAGCCATCGGGTGCGATATCTCGTTCGTCGATCTTTCCTTCGAGAGGGGCTGGCGCTACGACGCGTCCGATATCGCCCGGGCAATGACTCCTCGCACTCGGCTGGTGAGCATCACTACGCCCCACAACCCCACCGGTACCATCCTCGAGCGGAAGGCGCTGGAGGAGATCGTACGACTGGTGGAGTCGCGGGGAGCTCACCTGCTGGTTGACGAGACCTACCGCGATCTCTCGGAGCGGTCGGCCGAACCGTTCGCCACCTCCCTGAGCGAGCGGGTGATCAGCGTGGCCTCGCTCTCCAAAGCCTATGGGCTTCCCGGACTACGAATTGGCTGGCTGCTCACCCGCGATCGGGAGTTGAACGAGAAGTTCCTGGCGGCCAAGGAGCAGATCCTGATCACCGGTGCGGTGCTGGACGAAGAAATCGCCTATCGGATCTATCGGAAGCGCAGCGAAGAGCTGCCTCAGGTCGCGGCCGAAGTGAAGCGGAGGCGGAGCGTGGTGGCTGATTGGCTTTCGGCCGAGCCGAGGATGGAATGGGTCGAGCCCAAGGGCGGGGTGGTGGCCTTCCCCCGAATTCGGAGCGACGCGGGAGTCGACCCGGCCCGGTTCTACGCCCGGCTGACCGGTGAACTGAAGACCTGGGTCGGCCCGGGCCACTGGTTCGAGCAGGACGACCGCTACCTGCGGATCGGTTTCGGCTGGCCCACGCTGGAGGAATTGCGCGAGGGGCTGGGGAATGTGAGTCGGGCGTTGGGGTCGTAGGGAGAGCGGAGAGATGTGTCGTCCCGAGCGCAGCGAGGGATCTCAAATCGTCAGAGTTTGAGATCCCTCGGTCGCTTCACTCCCTCGGGACGACATTTCCCGTCGCGGATTCCTCACCCATCCCCCAGACTCCTCGCCGGATCCACCGACGCCGCCCGGCGTGCCGGCAGGTAACACGCCAGCATCGTGGTGCCGACCAGGATCGCGGCTGCGATGGTCAGAATCAGCGGATCGCCTGAGGACACGCCGTAGAGTGCCGATTTGAGGGTGCGGGCTGCGGCCAGCCCGATGCCAACTCCCAGACCGGTGCCGATGGCCGCGATCCGGATTCCCTGACCCAGCACCAGCCGGAGGATGTCGGAGCGGAGGGCGCCCAGCGCGATGCGGGTGCCGATTTCCCGGGTCTGCTGCCGAACCACGTAGGCCATGACCGCGTAGATTCCCACTGCAGCCAGCAGCAACGCGGTGACGGCGAACACCCCTAACAGCCAGAGCAGCAGCCGGGTCACCCGGACCGACTCGGCCGCCACTTGCGCCAGGGTTTGCGTGTCGCCGAAGCTCAGATTGGGCTCCAGTTCCTTGAGGACCTTCTGGAGCGTGGGGGTCATGGCCGCCGGATCGCCGGTGGTGCGCACGAACAGCGTCGTGCTCATGATCGGGTTGTGCTCCAGGGAGATATACAGATCGGCCCGGGGCGAGTCACTCAAAGAGGCCCGGCGGATGCTGCCCACTACGCCGACGATCTCGATGGGGTCGCCGCCCAGAGTGATCTGGTGACCCACCGCGCCGTCCTTGCCGTAGTACTTCTTCTCGACCTCATCGCTGACAATTGCGACTGCCCGTCCGCTAAGGCCATCGGTCTCGTTGAACAGCCGTCCGCTTCGGAGCGGGATCTGCAGTGCCTTGAAATAGCCGGCCGAGGCCATCTGCCACCCGATGTCGGGCGCCTGCTCGCCGGGCGGAGTGGGCGCCTCCACCCGGTTGAGCGGCGCGGTCCAGTTGTTCCCAGTCAGAGGCATGACCATCGCCGATCCCACATCCTTCACCTCGGGGCGGGCTGCGATCGCCGCGAAGGCATTGCGGTAGAAGATCTCTCGCGATTCGGGTGTGGCATAGCGATCGCCGGGGAGAGACATGCTGATGGTGGCGACGCCCTCGGTGCGGAACCCCGGATCCACTGCCAGCAGACTCGCGAAGCTCCGGAGAATCAGACCGGCCCCGATCAGCAGCATGACCGCAAAGGCGATTTCCGCCACCACCAGGCCGCTCATGGCACGCCGGGCCAGCCGGCTCATCGAGGTGCGGCCGGCACCGACCAGATCGGCCGCCGCGGTTTCGAATTTCACCGTCGCTGCCGATAGACCGCCAAAGGCGAGCGCGGTCAATAGCGCGACCCCAAAGCCGAAGGCCAGGACAGGGCCATTCAGCCCGGCTTGCTGAAGGCCCGGCACATCGACCGAACGTGGTACCATCGCGACCAGGGCGGGAGCGCCGAATCGGGCGATGGCCAGTCCGGCCGCGCCTGCCGCCAGTGCCAGCACCAGACTCTCGGTGAGCAGCTGCACGACCAGCTGCCTGCGGCCGGCGCCCAGCGCGATCCGAACTGCCATCTCTCGTTTGCGGGCCAGCGAGCGCGCCACCAGGAGGTTGGCCACGTTGACGCAGGCGATCAGCAGCACCGCGCTGACCGCCGCGAGCAGGAGGAGCAGGGCGGTCTTGGTGCTGCCGACCAGTGAATCGTGCAAGGAGAGGGCGAAGTAAGAGGCGGCCTGATTGGTGGCGGGATACTCTTGCCGCCACCGGTTGGAGAGGGCCAGAAGATCGGCGGTGGCCGAAGCCACATCCCGCCCCGGCGCCAGCCGGCCTATCGCCGGGATCCACCCATTGGCCCGCTTGTCAGCGGTGTTGATCGGGATCTGCATCGAAACGAGCACGTCGGTGGCGTAGTTAGGCGGGAAACGAAACCCCTGCGGGGCCACCCCGACCACCAGATTGTCCTGTTGATTGATCCTGAGACTTCGGCCAACCACGCTGGAATCCCCGTTGTACCGGGTCTTCCAGAGGTCGTAGCCCAGTAACACCACCGGTTTGGCCTGGGGCAGGTTGTCTTCCGGCTGGATCGAGCGACCCAGAATCGGCTGCAGCTGCAGTGCCTGGAGGGCCGCACTGGTGGCCAACATGGCCGAGACCCGGTAGGGCTCGTTGGCCTCGTAGACCGTAGCCTCGGCGGTGCCATAGGCGCCCATCACGCTGAACGATTTCTGCTGCTCGACCATATCGATGTAATCACCCAGACCGAGATACTCTTTGCTCAGACCGGTGCGGACATCGCGATGGTTGATTGTGACCAGCCGGTCACCGTCGGGGTAGGGCAAGGGCCGGAGCAGCACCGCTTCCACCACGGTGAAGACTGCGACGTTGGCGCCGACGCCAAGCGCGAGTGTAAGGATTGCGGCAAGAGTGAAACCCGGTTCCCGCAGCAGACGGCGCACGGCAAAGCGCAGATCGTACCAAATCATGGGAGGGTCACGGTGGGAGGAGTCGTCAGGACGGTACAAACTGGCCCCCGGTTTCGTCCCCATACTTACGCAAACAACCGCAACTTCATGCACGTAGTACGGAGTGGAAGATTCGAGTGACCACTGGTGCCGGGCCAATCTGACGCCGCGAGTCTTCCGCCCTGTTTCCGGAGGACAAGATGCGCCCCGCTTCATTCGCCGCCGCACTGGCCGGCGTTCTCACCCTCACCGGCTGCGGCGCTCCACCCGCAGTCGAGACCGCCGCCGAACCCGATCCCGCACTCAACGCTCGCCTGACCTTTCATCTGGTAGCCGAGCCAGGTTATCTCGGCGGCATCACCGCCGGCGCCAATCACAGTCCCCTGATGAATGAAGGGACCAGCGCCGCGATTCAGCACGACATTGTGGCCAGGCTGACCAGCCGCGGCTACGTCCGGGACGATGCCGATCCCGGCGTGGTGGTTTACTACTATCTGGCCATGCCGGCGTCGACCGATTTCACCGATTGGGAGACTGGTTTTCTGTGGCGGCCCTCTTGGGCCCGGGGTTACCTCCCCGGCTCGGCCAATCTGTCGCCGCTGGAGTACGCCGATGGCGCCGTGGTGATCGATCTGGTCGACGCAAAGACCGGAGCCTTGCTCTGGCAGGGACACCGGGAGACCGACATGCCCGATGATGAACGACTGTTGACCCGCGATCTGCGCCAGACCGTCAGCGCCATCCTTTCGCGAGCACCGGGACCGTCGGTCGCACTGAATTAGTTGTTGTCAGCTGGAGGGGCCAACTCACCGCGCCGGGGTCGATCCCGGCGCGGTTTTTTCAGGATGATTGGACCGCTAAGGACGCGAACAGCGCGAAAGTGGTTCAATCCAATTCCAAAATCGCCAGATTGTCCTATTTTCTTCCCCCATGACTCCTTCGCGCTCCTCGCGTTCTTCGAGGTGAAATGCCCGGTAGTTCTTTGAGTCGTCGCGGTGAATCGATAATCTCGCGGTGAGAATGAATGACGAACTGATCGAACGGCTCAAGCAACTCGAACGCGCCGGTCGCCCGCTTGAGCCTGGCGGTGCCCGGCGCCGCAAGCTGCGGGATGCCATCATCGCCGCGTCCGAGCGCTTTCTCCGCCGGGTGAGAACCCACAAGGCCTGGGAAGAGACCCCCAATCCGGGCTCGGGGCTTCTGGCCCAGCCGATTGCCGAGTACGGTATCCCGCTCCGCGCAGCAGTGGAGTTGCTGGAGCGCGAGGTGGTCCGGCCCAGCAGCAGTCCCAGCTCACCGGCACACCTGGCCTACATCCCCGGTGGCGGAGTGTACCACTCCGCCCTGGGAGACTTCTATGCCGCCGTCACCAACAAGTACGCCGGGATCTTCTTCACCGGCCCAGGGCCGGTCCGGATGGAGAACATGCTGGTTCGCTGGTCGGCCGACCTGGTGGGATATCCGGCTTCGGCCGGTGGCCACCTGGCCTCGGGTGGGAGCATCGCCACCCTTGCCGTAATCGCGACCGCGCGGGATGCCAGCGGACTCAGAGGTGCCGATTTCGCCAGGGCTGTGGTCTACCTGACTTCCCAGGCTCATCACTGCATCGAGAAGGCCATTCGGATCGCCGGAATGGCCGAAGCTCAGGTTCGGCATATTGAGATGGACCAGAACTTCCGGATGCGGCCCGAGGCGCTGGCGCAGGCGATTGCTACCGATCGACGCAACGGGCTTCGGCCCTGGATGGTGCTGGCCGCGGCCGGTACCACCGATACCGGTGCAGTCGATCCGCTCGATGCCATCGCCGATATCGCCCAACGGGAGAAGTGCTGGTACCACGTCGATGCAGCGTATGGCGGGTATTTCCTGCTCACCGAGCATGGCCGGAGTCTGTTCCAGGGAATTGAGCGCTCCGATTCAGTGGTGCTGGATCCTCACAAGGGACTGTTTATCCCCTTCGGTGTCGGGGTGGCCCTGGTGAGAAATGGCGGCTTGATGGCCCAGTCGCACAGCTACACCGGCCACTATATGCAGGACGCGGTGCAGGCGCAGAGCGAGGTCTCTCCGGCCGACACCTCGCCCGAGTTGACCAAACATTTCCGGGCCCTGCGCATGTGGTTGCCGCTGATCCTGGAAGGCACTGCCCCGTTTGCCGCGGCCCTGGAGGAGAAGCTGCTGCTGGCGCGTTACTTCCATCGGGAAGTGCAGAAGCTTGGCTTCGAAGTGGGACCCGCCCCCGATCTCTCGGTGGTGACATTCCGCTGGGCTCAGGACGGAATGAGCCTCGAACGGGCTAACCGGCTCAATCAGGAGATGGTCGATCGGATCAGGAGAGATGGCCGAGTGTTCCTTTCATCGACCATGCTGGACGGCCGCTTCACCATCCGCCTCGCGGTTCTCAACTTCCGGACACACCGTTCGGCCATCGACCTCGCGCTTAAGGTCCTTAAAGAAGCGATCGCGGCCGTATCACAGTGAGGGAACAGGATTGAAATGATTGGAAGGATTGAAAGGATTTAGACGAGTGTTGAAAAACAACTAATCTTTGAAATCTTTGTCATCCGCTTAATCCTGTATTGAACTCTCCAACGCTGCGGGTCGACGCAGGAGAAATCGCCGTTCCGGTTCTTGCTTTGTGAGTTCGAGGGCACGCCAAAACAGCATAACACGTACTGGACAACAACAGCATAACACGAAGAACACGTAGGCAGCACGAAGGGGGTCGTCTTACCTCGAACTCTTCGTGTGAGCTTCGTGTTCTTCGTGTTATGCTGTTCTTTCTTTACTTTAGCGGAAGCGATGCCAGTCGTCGGCTGAGAAACCTGCGTTCCGGTTCTTGCCGAGCCAGTTCGAGTGCTCTTTCATATGCCGCGCGGGCCTGATCGACCAGGTCCAGTCGCCGGCACAACTCCGCCCGCGCCGAGTGGGCGAACTGGTACTGATCCAGCTCCCCCCGTGCCATCAGTTCGTCAATCAAGGCAAGTCCTGCCGCCGGCCCGTCCCGCATCCCAACCGCCACGGCCCGGTTGAGCTGAACCACCGGCGTCGGTTCGAGATCAATGAGCGCCGCGTAGAGTCCCACGATCTGATTCCAGTCCGTCGCGGCCGCGGTGGGTGCTTCGGCGTGCACCGCCGAGATGGCAGCCTGGAGGGTGTAGCGGCCGAACCGGTGGGAGGAGAGGGCCCGCTCCACCAGGCCGATCCCTTCCGCGATCTGTTCCCGGTTCCAGGTCGACCGGTCCTGATCGTCCAGCAGCACTACCTCACCTTCCGGCGAAGTGCGCGCCGCCCGCCGAGATTCCGAGAGCAGCATCAGACCCAGCAATCCCTCAACCTCGGGGTCGGGGAGCAACTCCAATAACAGCCTCCCCAGCCGGATGGCCTCACTGGAAAGGTCGGCTCGAGTGATACTCTCGCCCGACGAGGCATAGTATCCCTCGTTGAACACCAGATAGATCACCTGCAGCACCGCGTCGAGTCGCTCGGCCAGACTCTCAGCGTCGGGAACCTGGTAGGGGATCCCGGCGTCGCGGATCTTCCCCTTGGCTCGCACGATCCGCTGTGCCAGCGTGGGGGGCGCTATCAGGAACGCGTGGGCGATCTCTTCGGTGGTGAGCCCGCAAACCTCCCGGAGGGTCAGCGCCACTTGAGCCTCGCGCTGCAGAGCGGGGTGACAGCAGGTGAAGACCAGCCGGAGCCGGTCGTCGGGAACGTCCGACTCTACCTCAACCTCCTCGCTCCGGCCCTGCAACTCGTCGGCGATGCGGGTGAGGGCCGCGTCATACCGGGCCCGCCGTCGCAGTCCGTCGATTGCCTTGAAGCGGCCGGTGGAAACCAGCCAGGCCCTGGGGTTGGCCGGAAGTCCTTCGGCCGGCCAGCGCTCCAGCGCCGCGGTAAACGCGTCGTGAGTCGCTTCCTCCGCCAGCTCGAAGTCGCCCAGCAAACGAATCAGGGTGGCCAGCACCCGTCGGGATTCGGTCCGATACACCGCATCGACCCGCTCCCGCATCACGTCACTGGTCACCCCGTCCACTGATCCCGCCACCACTACATGTTCATTTCCCAGACCGGCCGCACCTCGACACTCCCGTACCGCGCCGAAGGGATCCGCGAGGCAATCTGAATGGCTTCGTTGAGATCACGGGCCTCAATCATATAGAAACCGCCCAGCTGTTCCTTGGTTTCGGCGAAGGGTCCGTCGGTTGAGCTGACTTTCCCGTCGCGAACCCGAACAGTCGTGGCGGTTCCCACCGGCTTGAGCCGTTCCCCCGCCAGCCACTGGCCACTGGCCTTGATGCTCTGGGTGAACGCCTGGAACTCGCCCATGAACTTCTGCATGGCGTCCTGGGGCATCGCGGCTACCACGCTTTCAACGCCATAGATAAGGCAGAGGTACTTCATCGGTCCTCCCGGAAGTGATTATTGGTCAGCGAACGACAGATAGTCGTTCGGGGGAGGGCGATTTCGACAACCGGGTCAGAATCTCCTGCCGGCGCTCCTGGGCGGCGGGCCAGTAGCCCAGATCGGAGAGTGCATGCTCACCCAGGGAACCGTACCAGCCGAGGGCTTCCTCCAGACGCCCTGTATGGTATAGGGCTTCGGCCCGAAGGAAACGGATTCGGCCTTCGAATCCCCCCAGCGAGCTCACCACGTTTCCATACCAACCCACCGGGCCTCGGTTCCTCAGCTGGGTCAGCACCTCCTCATAGTCACCCACCCGACTGGCCACCTCGGCCCGCAGCAGCCCGGCCCAATTGTCGTAGCCATCGCGTTGGAGCAGGTCGGCGACCTTGGCGGCGGAGTCGGGTTGGCCCAACGCGGCACTCAGCGCCCCGATCATCATGATGTATCGGGGAGCGTACGGTTCGGGCGTCCGGGGAAGGGTGGTCTGCAGAGTGTCCCTGAAAGCCTCGATTTCCTTCCGGCTCCAGAGGCTCATCGGCAGCAGTGCAGTCGCGGCCCGCACGGTCCGAACATATCCCTCGGTACCCGGGAGCGAATTGGCAGCAAGCATATGCTCACGGGCCGCACCGGCATCGCCCACGGCCAAACGCAGATGGGCAAGGCTCAACCGTCCAATCATCTGGGAATAGGTTGGCCGGCCCGCTTCTACCAACATTCCGGCCACCCGCTCGGCCACGGCGAAGTTTCGGAAGAACACGGCGGTGCGCCAGGCGATCTGGAACAGCATCAACTCGTCGGCGTCACGCAGGCGAAGCACGATCGCGTTGGTTGCCGGCTCATTCTGCTGGGCGATGGCCTTCAGCAACTCCAGTTCGAGTCTCTGGGAACCCTCTGGCGAGAGTGAGAGCAGCCGATCAATCGCCGCGACAGACTCGGCCCGCTTTCCGTCCAGCGCCGCGAGACTGGCCAGGTGCCAGTTGGCGTTCCAGTTCCCCGGATCGAGCGAAACCGCCTTCTCGAAAGCCGGCAACGACGCCAGCAGAGGAACCCCGCGCATGGGACCATAGTGAAAGCGGGTTTCGCCCAGCTGCAGCCATGCTTCCAGATCGTTGTCGAAATGGGTCGTAAGTCCCTGGTAACGCTGTTCGGCGTACTCGGCGTTGCCGATCCGGAATCCCGAATAGGCCGCGACCAGTAGCCGTTCACGCTCGGCCAGGTGGGGGGCGAGCTGCTCCAGGCGCCGGTCGGCCTTTGAGGCGTCGGCTTCGGGGAGGTCGGCCGCCAGGCGAGACTGACTCAGCCGGTAGAACGCCAGCGCAAAGTTGGAGTCCGTCTCTGCCGCTCGGGCGAAGTACTCGGACGCTGCCAGGAAATGGCCGTTGCGGTATTCCCGCTCGCCCAGCAGCCACGCCTGCAGCGCCGGCCGCGATTGGGTCCCTTCTGAGGCGATGGCGGTGAGTCGGTCGGAGGGAAGAACGTCGGCGTGCGCGCCATCATCACGGGTAAGGGCAACCAGAAGCAGGGCCGCTGCACCGGCGATCGCCCAGAGCGCCGCTTGCCCCACCCGATTTCGTGAGGCCGAAGAAGTCAGGCCGGACGAATGATACCGGGGCTCGATGCTGGCAGGGACCGCTGGTGCGTCAGCATGGCCATCCACGATCTGCCGGGCCAGCGCACTCACCCGCGGATCCGGCTCCGATCCCAGCTCTCTTCGGGCCGCGCTTGCGTGCAGGTGGCAGAGTCGCAGGGCTGGTGCAGGCTGGCCGGCCAGCACCAGACACTCGGCGGCTCGCGCGACTACCGAACCATCGGCGGGATCCGATTCAGCCAGGGTGGTCCAGTGCTGGGACGCCATCTCGAGTTGACCGGCCCGCTGCCTGGCTTCGGCCAGAGTCGCAAGCGCCTTGCGCCAGGCACTGCGATATCGGGACCGGGTTTCCTCCAGCCACCGCTCAAACTCTTCGGCTTGGGAGACGTGGAGTCCGTCGGCAAAGGCGCCCCGGTAGAGCGCGACCGCCTGCTCCAGCGCCCCTTCCGCGAGATTGCGCTCGAACCCGATCGAATCGCAGCTGACTACATCGGAGTTCAGTCCAAGCTCATCGCCCCGTGAAATGATGGCATCCTCGCCCAGCGCCTTACGGAGCTCATAGACCGCGCCGGTGAGCAAGTGCCGGGCCGCCTCGGTCCCAGCCTCCGGCCAGAGCAGAGCGATGAGCCTGTCCCGGCTGACCTGTCCGGTTGGCGCCGCGGCCAGCAGCCCTAACACACCCAGCCGACGTCGCTGAGTGGCACGGCCGCTCACCGGACGCCCGTTCCGCTCGAGAGAAACCCCGCCAAACAGGCGAAGGGAAACCGGAGGTTCTGTCATCCGCCCGTAAGTAGACCCGAGGTGGAGAGTTGGTGGACTGTACCGGATACGATAGAGGCCGGTTCAACACTCCACAAGAAGAGCCAGGGAGGACAGCGCGTGGCACCAGCAAACTTCTCTCGGGCGGGAGCCTGGGGGCTGCTTCTAATTGTCCTCCTGGCCACCTGCAAAAGCGGCAACGATACCAGTGGCGGCGATACCCGAACCCTGACCGTCACCCTCAGCGGTAACGGCAGCGGCACCGTTACCGGGCCAAGAGACCTCACCTGTCCCGGCAAGTGTTCTGTCGACTACGACTTCGAATCGGACATAACCCTCACCGAGAATCCCGCCGCCGGGAGCATTTTCGGGGGATGGACGGGAGATTGCAGTAGTGGTGGCACCGACTCGCTCACCACCTTCAGCATCGATGACGATCCCAGCTGCGACGCACGGTTCGACCTGCTGGGAGGCGTCGCCACCCTCACCATAACAATTGAAGCTGCGGGGATATCCACCGGTCGGGTGATCGCCGACGGGATCGACTGCGGTGACGATGGAGTGGTCATCAACAGGTCGGTCCGCGGCATCGATTGCAGCCAGGACTATCCGCTCAACACTACGGTCAACCTGAAGGCCGGCTTCGGAGGCGGGTCCTATTTCAAGGGGTGGTTGGACGACTGTGCCGGCTTCACGACTGCTGCGGATATCGATCTCGCGATGACGGGGAACAAGTCCTGTAAGGCGCAGTTCGATGTGAGCAGCAGCGGCGGGATCGAGCCCAAAGGGGGCGCCAGCTTCGACTATCGGGCCGAGACCATGGTGCTGCTGGAGAACAAGGCGATTGTGGCCGGATACGACGCGCCGAAAGGCGACATCTTCGACCTCAGCAACATCCAGGTGATCACCAGCCCGGCTGGTCCGGAGTTCAGCCCCTGCAGCGGGCCCAGGGGAATAGTCACCTTCCGCTCCCGCCGGGCCCAGTACAACGCCGACGTGGTCTTCGCTACCTGCACCGACAGCCGGCAGGGTTCCACTACCCTGGCCACCGGCGGATTCACCGAAATCCAGCCGCTCGGTTTCGCCCCGGGCAAGGCGGCGCACTACCAGGACAACTGGGTCCCCATCGCCGACTTCGAGTTCGGTGAGGTGCGGGTGACCGACCAGTCTGATGACCACCGGCCAACCACGCGGATCCCGCTCACACCCGGTGAACGAAGCTGCCCCTTCGATCTGACGCTCCACGGGGAGTACGCCTATGTGACCGGTCGGGAAGGCGTGGCCGGCACCGCTACCGAGAACTGCAACAACTGGAGCGGCATCTGGAAAGTGAATCTCACACTCGGCAGCGTGACCGGCTTCACCAGGTTCGGCAAGAAGATCCGGGACGTGGAGTACGGCGGGGACGACAAGCTCTACGCCAGCGACTTCGATTTGGACAAGGTTTATGTGCTCGACGCAGCCACCATGGCGCTGCTGGACTCGCTGAGCGTGGGAGACGGACCGACTGGTCTGGACCTGAACCCGGCCGCATCCCGGATGCTGCTGACCAACTGGAACAGCAACAAAATCCAGCTGTGGGACCTGACCAACCGGATGCTGATCGACGAGAAGGACAGCGGGGGCATCCACCCGGTTGAAGTCAAGTGGAAGGGAGACATCGGACTGGTGCTCAACTTCGGTGATGCAGGGGCAAACATCGGCGGGAGTCTGCGCGCGTTTCAGATCACGTTCTGATCGGAGGGTTCACGATGACCCGGGCCAATATAGTCCGCGCCCTCCTGTGGGGGCTGCTGGTGATCGTCTCCGTCGTTAACTGCAAACACTCGAGCGACCCGGAGGCTGAAGATTTCGACCTGAATCTCAGCACCAGCGGTACTGGCATTGGCTTCATCTCGAACAGCGCCGGTCCGGGGGCCTGTCCGATACTCTGTGAGCTCACGTTCGATGACGGCGACGAGGTGACGCTCACCGCGGAGGCGTCGGCCGGCTCGGTCTTCGCGGGCTGGTCGGGCGACTGCGATGGCAATAATCCGTCGGTGACCCTGACCGTCGATAAGGACCTTGCCTGCGACGCTCAGTTCGACCTCGAGGGACCCCAGGTGCTGCTCACGATCAGCATCGAGACCCTCTCCGGATCCAGCGGCAAGGTGACCGGAGCGGGGATCGACTGCGGTCAGGGGGCGACCGACTGCACCGAGTCCTACCCGACCAACACCTCAGTGCATCTCGAGGCCACCTTCCCCAACACCTCGGTGTTCAAGGGCTGGAAGCTCGATTGCCTTTCCTTTACCTCGGCGGCCCAGATCGACCTCCTGATGAACAGCGACAAGACCTGCCAGGCATCGTTCGATTGGGCCGACAACGGGGGACTGCAGCCCAAAGGTTCGTTCGGTTTCGGTTACCGGACCGAGGCGGGCGTGCTGCTCGGCAGCAAGCTCATCGTGGCCGGCTTTGACAATCCCTCCGGCCAGATCATCGACATCAGTAATCTTGACATGCTGACCAGCCCGGCAGGTCCCGAGTTCAACAGCTGCAGTGGAGCCCGAGGGCTGTCTTCCTTCTTCTCAACCCGGGCCCAGTACAACGCGGATGTGGTGTTCGCCACCTGCACGGACGCGCGGCAGAGCTCAACCACACTGGCCGGTGGCGGCTTCACCGAAATTCAGTTCAACAACTTCGCCCCGGGAAAATCGGCCCATTACAAGCTCAACTGGGTCGGCATCGCCGACTTCGAGTTTGGACGGTATCGGCTGACCGATCAATCCGACACACCCCAACCCACGCGGCAGATCAATCTGTCCGGTGCCGAGCGCAGCTGCCCGTTCAGCCAGACAATTGTGGGTGACACGGCTTTCGTGGTGGGGCGGGAAGGAGTGGCGGGCACGTCGACCGAGAACTGCAATAACTGGGTCGGTGTCTGGAAGGTGGATCTCGATGGCGACTCGGTGCTCAGCTTTACCAAGTTCGGTACCAAGCTCCGGGACGTTGCCTATGGGGCGGACCAGCGACTCTACGTCAGCGATTTCGAGGAAGACAAGGTCTACGTTCTCAATTCCTCCAGCATGGCGGTGCAACGGTCATTCAGCGTGGGCGACGGGCCGGTCGGGCTCAAACTGAACCCGATGGCGACCGGCCTGTGGGTGACCAACTGGAACAGCAACAAGCTCCAGTATTGGAACCTCACCAACGACACCCTGATCGATGAAGAAGACAGCGGCGGGGTTCATCCGGTGGATGTGTTCATCTCCGGGGCCAACGGGTTCGTGCTCAACTACGGGGACGCTGCCGGGAACATCGGGGGGAGTTTGAGGGCGTTTCAGTACTCGTTCTAGAACAGTGGGCAAGTGGGCTAGTGGGCTAGTGGGCTGGGACCAGACTCCTGGACCACTAGCCCACTAGCCCACTATACCAGCCCGGCCAAGGCCTCCAGCCTCTCGCCCCAATACGCTTTCATCTTCGTGGCTGCGGCCTGGTCG
>CAZOES010000032.1:0-6899 GCA_964578865.1 uncultured Gemmatimonadaceae bacterium
CAGCGACGAGCCGATGATCGCGATCTACGGCGAGTTTGGAATCCGGCTGGAGGACTGCCTCTACCTGACGGAGAGTGGGCCCAAGTTCTTCTCGCCCCAGAGTGAGTCGATCGAGAAGCCGTTGCCCGGGTGAGTCGGGAGTCGGGTGTCGGGTGCGGTGTGTCATTCCGACCAAGCCAGGATCGAGCAACGCGAGGGTCCTGGCGCGTGGAGGGATCTCCGACCCGGGGTTCCTGCCAAGGAACTTCGGAGATCCCTCGACTTCGCTCGGGATGACACCAGTACTTCCGCGTCTCCCGTCTCCCGTCTCAGGTACTTCCAATAAGCTCCGAGAACTTCTCGAGATCGATGTTCCCCCCCGACACGATCGCGACGATCGGGCCCTGACCGGCCTTGCCGGTCAAGGCTGCGGCCAGCGGCAGCGCACCCGCACCCTCCGCGATTACCCGCGATTTCTCCGCCATCATCCGCATCGCACCCTTCACCTGCTCCAGCGTCACCACGATGGTGCCGTCGACCAGCGGCTTCATCCGCTCCCACATCCGGGGGAACACGCTCTGACCACCGGCCCCGTCCACGAAGGTAGGCTTCCAGTCGGGGAACTTCTGGGGCGAGTTCTTCTCCAGTGACAGGGTGAGCGGGGCAGCGGTTTCCGGCTCCGCCCCAATCAGCTTGATACCCGGGTTCACTGCTTTGAGCGCTGAACCTACCCCGGTGATCAGCCCACCGCCGCCGATGGCGCCGATTACGACTCTCGTGTCGGGCGCATCCTCCAGGATCTCCAGTCCCATCGTTCCGTGTCCGGCGATGAAGTCATCATCGTCGAATGGATGGATGAACGTGCCGTCGATCCCCGGATAGCTTCGATCGTCCAGTGCCTGCCACGCCCGTTCGTAGGGTACCGGCACAATGGTGGCACCCAGCGCCTTCATTCTTTCGAGTTTGGCGGCCGGTGCAGTTTCGATCGCGACGACGGTACAGGGCACTCCGGCCTTTCGGGCGGCAAAGGCGACCCCCTGCCCGGCATTGCCGGCGCTGATGGTCCACACCCCCCGCTTCCGGTCTGCTTCGCTCAGCAACGCAACCGCGTTGGCGGCTCCGCGCAATTTGTACGCGTTGATCGGCTGAAGATTCTCCAGCTTGAGGCGGATGTCGGGGAACCCGGGACCCAGCTCGAGTTTGACCAGCGGAGTCCGGATCGCGGTGCCGGCGATGCGCCCTCGGGCTTCGCGGATCTCGTCCAGGGTGATCGATCTCATCGTCAGGCCAGTTTCTGCCACGGTAAGCAATAAAAGAACAATTTCACTGCGGAAACGCAGAGTCACTGAGTATTCAGTATCAACTCCGAGACTCTGAGTCTTTGCGGTAAATAGTCATTGTGTTTAGTGTGTCCCCTCTATATCGCCCAGCGCAGCCAGCTCGGCCCGCACGCTGTCCCGCTGCGGCATCATCGACGGTTCAGGGTCGATCCGGACCTTGAGGTAATTGCGATAGGCCCGAATGGCCCCGGCTTTGTCGCCCGCCTGAGACGCTAACAACCCTTCCAGTCGAAGTGATTCAGCCAGACCCGCCGGTTGCGGCTCGCCGTTGGAGCTGTAGCGCCGCCGGACGGCGCGCAGCGCCCGGTCGATCCGGCCCTGTTTCTGGTAGAGTCGGGCTAGTTGAATAGAGGCGAATTCGACATTGCCCTCCTTGCCCCGCCACAACGAGTCAGCCAGATCCACCTTTCGCTCGGCATCAGGCTCACGACGCTCTACCGCGAGGATTGCCTGGGTTACCGGGTACCAGCGATACCAGAAACCCTGGAGCGAGTCCTTGGCCACCCGGTCCGCTTCGAACGCGAGGGTGCGTTTGATCGCCGCGGGGTCGCCCCGGGTGAGGCCGATGAAATCCCTGAGGTCGGGGGTCAGCAGTGTGGAGTCCGGCAGAGTTCCGCCGTAGTAGAGAGAGGCGATGGCCGCGGTATTGGCCGAGCCGTTGATGGTGCGCAAGGTGTCGAACCACTTCGCTGCTTCGGCTGGACGACCTCGATTGATCAGGGTCAGGGCATGGATCATCGACATCTCGACCCGGTCGCCCTTGCTCACGGCCAACGCCCGCCAGGCCTCCAGCAGATCCGGTTGATGGGCGATGGTGATGCTGTCGAGTGGATTCTGGAACAGAATCGACTGGGTGACGATGAGCGGCCGAGTCTTGAGCTGGGAGACGAAGTCCTTGATCCCCGCGGCGTCGCGGCTCGACTGGAGCAGGTCCCATTTCGCCAGGGCGACATTCTCGGCCGCGGAGTCGAGCGCAATCTGGCGGGCGGTCCAGAGCCGCTGCGCCGCGGTATCGCCAGTGACGAAAGCCAGCCGGGACATGTGCTGGATTGGGCCGCCATAGAGCGAATCGATCCGGAAGGCCCGCTCGAAGGCCTGGCGGGCACGCTGTTCCGGATCGCTGATGTCCGCCAGCCGGCCGGCATGAAACAGATTGTCGCCCAGCCACATCCAGGCTTCCGCACTCTCCGGAATCAGCTGCACCGTCTTTTCGGCGTCAGCGATCCGGTCGGTATAGGGAGAGGCCTTGGGATAGCGGGATCCCTGCCGCAGGGTGAGAAACAGCTGATCCTGCGGATTGAGCCGGTTGCGGTATTGCCATGCCAGCCGGTTCACCCGACTCATGTCGGTGGCCGCGGGGTGCCAGCCATCCGATTCGATCAGCAGCGAGGAGGCCAGCGCGAAAGTGGAATCGAGCTGAACCGCCCGTTCCAGTGCCGGGGTCGAGAGTTGGAAGGCGCCCCGCCGATAGGCGGTGGCGCCATCGAGGTAGGCCCGCAGCGCATCGAGGTTGGCGGTGGTGAGCGAGCTCAGCTGCGCTGCCTTGGCGCCGGCTCCCAGGGCCAGTACCTGGGCGGTCAGCCGGTCAACCATGACAAAGAGACTGTCCTTGGGGCCCTCAATACTGGCTTGAGCCAGACTGCGTCCGCCCGGCATTTCCAGCAATGTCGCGGCGATCACCAGGTGATCGGCCGGCCCCACGATACTACCCTGCAGCACCCGGCCGGCCCCGATCTTTCGCGCCACGGTGTTGACCCCGTCCTGAGGCAGGTCCACCGCGTCAGTACCCCCGGCATCTCGGAAGGCCGCCAGCACCGAGCGCGTGTCTGCCGCTCGAGGCCCACCTTCGCCGGTGAGCTTGGCCTGCAGCAGATCAAGCATTCCCTGGCGGAGGTACTGCACCGAGGGGTCCGCCCCGGCCACCCGGAACGGCAGTACTGCGACCAACCTCGCATCGAGCTGACGGGAGCTGCTCCTGGACCAGGGCTGCCAGATTCCCAGAATGAATCCCAGCGGAATCAGGATCGCGCCCGCCAGAATGGCGACCCGCGGCAGCCTGTACCCCACCGCCGGCCTGGCGGCCGAGACCGGCTGAGTGTGGGTGGGAGTTATCCCGCCACTAGGGGTTGAGAGTGGCTCCAGGGCCGCCGCCAGTTCATCGGCGGTCTGGAACCGGTCGGCCGGCCGCTTGGCCAGACAGCGCATCACCGTAGCCTCGAGCCCGGCCGATAGCCCGCTGCGGCTTTGCCCGAGCGGCCGGGGCTCCTGCATCACGTGCGCGGCGAGAGTCTGCTGCGGATTGAGCCCGTGGAACGGGGTTCGGCCGGTGAGCATCTCATAGGCCAGGATGCCCATGGCATAGATGTCGACCCGCCCGTCCATCTGCGGGTCGGCCGAGGCTTGCTCCGGTGCCATGTACGCCGGAGTGCCTAGGGCAACACCGGCGGTGGTGAGTTGCTGCCGTCCGGAGGCCTCGGTCACTGCTTTGGCAACGCCGAAGTCCATCACCATGGCATGCCGGCCGGAGAGCAGAATGTTCTCCGGCTTGATGTCCCGGTGTACCACTCCGGCCTGATGGGCCACGCTGAGTGCCTCGGCCACTTCGCTGAGGAGCCGCACCGCGTCGTGCACCGGCAGCTCGCCACTGCGAGTCAGCCGGTCGCGCAGGGTTTCGCCCTCGACATAGGGCATGGCGTAGTAGAAGAAGCCGTCCTTGTCCCCGGCGTCGAGCACTCCAAGGATGTGCGGGTGCTGCAGCCGGGCAGCCACCTCGATCTCGCGGGCGAAGCGTTCGGGGCCCAGCGTCGCCGCCAGCTCCGGCCGCAGGACTTTCACCGCCACTTTGCGATGGAGCTTGAGGTCTTCGGCGAGGTACACGGTCGCCATGCCCCCGGCGCCCAGTTCCCGTTCGATGCGATAGCGATCGGCCAGCGCCGCGACCAGCCGCTCGGGGAGTGAACTCACTTCTTCACCACCCGGCTCATGTAGGCATCGCCCCGGTGGGATGTTTCCACGATCGCGGCCCGCTTCAGGTCATCCGATGCGCTGACGCCTACCGTTGTCCGCGGTACTGACCCGAGACGCTCCATCTGTCCCGGCCCCCTGAGGCGATACAGGACCTGCGACTGGGGTGTGTCATAGGGAGTGAAATAGACTGATCCATCATAAAGGAAATTCAGACTGCCATCCTCGGCGAACATCGCGCCCCACATGGTTGCTTTGCCGCCTTCGATGGGAGCAACCGCGATCCCCAGTGAGTCGTTGGACCCGGTATTCCAGCCCATCATTGCCAGTTGACGCTCGGCCGGGTCGATCGAGAGCCGACCCACGCCCACGAACCAGGACGGCATTGGAATTTCGATCGTCTGGCCACCGCGCTGGATTTTCACCCGGTCGGCGGTGGCCGGAATCCAGGCCCAGCCATCTTCCAGCGCGGCAGCATCCTGGACCAGTGAGTCGGGGAGATCCAGCGAACTCTTGACCGAGCCGTCGCGGACATCGGTGAGTGTGAGGTGGAGACCGGCTGGGGTCTGCCGGGCGAACTGCACCGAGACCGAATCACGCCAGCTGATGAACCGGACTCCACCCGAAGTGTTCACCGGTGTTTCAGTGCCACCGCCGAACGGAATGGTGGAGAACCGTCGCTCGACTCCGCCGTTGGGCGACGGCAGATCCCGCGCCAGCAAAACCCGGTTGCCGTCGGGAGAGATCTGGGCCCGTATGCGATTGGAGCCCCGGGCCAGACGGGCGTTCTCGGGGAGCTTTCCTTTCAGTGCTTCGGGCAAGGTGGCCGCCCAGATGCTGAACTCGTCGGTCCCGTCGTCGAGGACCAGGGTCGAGCCGTCGGCGCTGACGCTGAAGTTGTTGAACTTGCCGGAAAGCAGGGTATCCTGCCGGGTAGCGAGCTTGCCGGTGACCGGATCGATGCCGATTCGGACGATGGATTCAAATCCGATTCCCGAACGGGTCAGCCAGAGCGCATCGCCGGTGATTCTGCCGGCGCAAGTGCAGGAGTTGATCACCTGATCGGCCAGCTTGCCGTTGCGATCGAATACCTGCCACAACCCCCGCCCGGCCTGAACCACCAATGCCACGATCCAGCGGTCGCCCGGTGTGACGCTCAGGGCATTGATGCCGTTGCCCGGACCAGCGACCCGGATACTGTCTGCCACCAGGCCCTGGATCGACGTGACTCGGACGTAGAAGACCGAGTCAGCCGCAATCGAGGAAGAGGGCGCAATCAGGAGAGAGTCCCCGCCGGCCCAGAACATCGCGGCGCCGGAGGTGAGGAACCTCGGGGTGCCACCGAGGGCCGAGAGGAGGTACATCCCCCAACGGCCGTTCAGCGTCGCCAGGAGGAGCAGGTTCCGGCGATCGGGGCTCCACTCCAGCCCGTACGCCGCGCTGGCGCCATCCAGGATCCGGTGGGTGGTGGTTCCGCCGACATCCTGCACCTCTACGGCGTAGCTGCAGCGTTCGGAGCAGTTGCGGGTAATGTAGGCCAGCTGCTTCCCATCCCCGCTGATAGCGGACGCGAAGACCGTTCCGGTGAAGGTGATCTGGGTCCTGTCGCGCAGCGTGTAGCTGGTTGCGGCCTTGCTGAACTTGCCCATCGCGGCCATCACCCCGAGGACGATGGCTACCACCACTGCACCGATGATCAATTCGACCGTGATTCCCCGACGGGCGCCGGGAGCAACCGACATTTGCGCGGTGACGGCGGCAGGCTTGAGTTCCAGGGCCCGGGAGAACTCCCCCGCCGAGTGGTATCGGTCGGCCGGGGTCTTGTCGAGCGCCTTGCTCACCGCCGCGTCGATTTCGGCCGGGACCGACTCACGCACCACCTTCAGATGGGTGGGCTTCTCGGTCATCAGCTTGGCGATCATCGCCTGGGCCGTCGGTCCGGTAACCGGCGGCTCACCCGCCAGCATCTCGTAAAGCACGGCGGCGAGCGAATAGACATCGCTGCGGGCATCGAGCTGACGGTCTCCGGTAGCCTGTTCCGGGCTCATGTACATCGGCGTGCCCAGTGAGAGGCCGGTCTCGGTCAGCCGGTTGCCACCGGCCTCTTTCACCGCCAGGGCGATGCCGAAGTCGGCCAGCATCGCCTCGCCTTCGAGCAGCAGGATGTTCTCCGGCTTGATATCGCGGTGGATCACCCCGTGACGGTGGGCGTAGTCCAAAGCGCTGGCGACCTGCCTGGTAATGGTCAGCGCCTGATCCAGGCCCAGTTGTTTCTCCCGGTTGAGCACATCGCGGAGCGATTCGCCCCGCACCAGCGGCAGCACGTAGTAGAGGAACCCGCCAGCTTCACCCGAGTCGATCAGGGTGAGAATGTGGGGATGGTCCAGTCGGGCGGTGATTTTGATCTCAGCCAGGAAACGCTCGGTGCCCAGCACCGCGGCCAGTTCGGGGCGAAGCACTTTGAGGGCGACTTCCCGGTCGTGCTTGAGATCGGTGGCGATGTAGACCGTAGCCATGCCGCCGGCGCCCAGCGGGCGTTCCACCCGGTAGCGATCGGCGAGAGCACTGGCGAGTGCGACGGGAAGCGTCAAGCGGACTCCTGCTCTGGGGACCCTG